>CAXTNB010000303.1:0-3821 GCA_964245385.1 uncultured Acetobacteraceae bacterium
GGAGCCGGCGCGGTCGGCTCCGCCGTCGCGGCGTCGATCGGCGCCACCGGCCTGGCGCTGAGCAGCGGCGCCGCCAAGGCGGCCACCATCACCGACTCGGACATCTTCAACTTCGCGCTGAACTTCGAGTATCTCGGCGCCGAGTACTACCTCCGCGCCATCTCGGGCAACGGCCTCAACCCGTCGCTGCTGACCGGCACCGGCACCCAGGGCACGGTGACCGGCGGCAGCATGGTGCCGTTCAACGGCTCGGCGATCGAGTCCTACGCGCAGCGCCTCGCGATCGACGAGATCGCCCACGTCGAGTTCATCCGCACCACGCTCGGCTCGGCGGCGATCGCTGAGCCCTCGATCAACCTGTCGACCAGCTGGACCACGCTGGCGATCGCGGCCGGGCTGATCACGGCCGGCCAGACCTTCAACCCGTTCGCCGATCCGATCTCGTTCCTGCTCGGCGCCTACGTGATCGAGGATGTCTGCGTCACCGCCCTGACCGGTGCCGCAGCACTGCTCACCAACCCGAACAACGTCACCGCGGCGGCGGGCCTGCTCGGCACCGAGGGCTATCAGGCCGGCATGATCCGCACCCTGCTGTCCGACCTCGGCGCCGGTGTCGCCACCGACGCGATCTCCAACCTGCGGTCCGCCCTGTCGGGCGTCGTCGACGATGCCGGAACCAGCATCCCGGGCAACGCCTACAACTTCATCCCGAACGACATCAACGGCCTCGCCTACACGCGTACGCCGGCCCAGGTGCTGAACATCGCCTATGGCGGCGGCGCCGCCTCGAACTACGGCTTCTTCCCGAACCGCGTGAACGGGATCATCAACTAGAGGCTCGGACAACTCGGCGCTCAGGCCTCCGTCTCGACCTCGTTCCGCCCGAGCAACCCGTGCGTCTTCAGGTGGTGGCGGAACTGGTAGTAGGTCAGTCCCAGCGCGCGTGACGCCGCGCGCTGGTTGAAGCGGCTGGAACGCAGCGCCTGCGTGAGCAACGCTGCCTCGAAGGCGCGGGTGCGCGACAGGAAGTCGCCCTCCTCCACGGCCGGCTCGGGCGACGCCGGCGTTGGCTCCGCCCGCGCCGGTTGCGGCTCCACCGCGCGGACGTCGCTGCGGGCGGGAAATGGATCCAGCACGACACGCTCCAGCGGCTTGGCGATGTCGGTCATCCGGTAGACGCTGCGCTCCACCACGTTGCGCAGCTCGCGCACGTTGCCCGGCCAGTCGTGGCCGCGCAGGATCTCCATCGCCGCCGGCGCGAAGCCCGCGAACATCTCGCGTCCCAGCTCGCGCGTCATGCGTATCGCGAAGTGGCCGCTGAGCAGGGCCACGTCCTCGCGTCGCTCCCGCAGCGCCGGAACCCCGATCACGTCGAAGGCCAGCCGGTCGAGCAGGTCGGCGCGGAACGCCCCGCTACGCGACAGGGCCGGCAGGTCGGCGTGGGTCGCGGCGATCACGCGCACGTCGACGCGCTGCGTCTCGCTGCCGCCCACGCGCTCGAAGCTGCCGTATTCGATGACGCGCAGCAGCTTCTCCTGCACCGCCAGCGAAGCGGTGGCGATCTCGTCGAGGAACAGCGTGCCGCCGTCGGCGAGCTCGAAGCGGCCAGGTCGCCGACGCGTGGCGCCGGTGAAGGCGCCGGCCTCGTGACCGAACAGCTCGCTGTCCAGCAGCGCCTCGCCGAGCACCGCGCAGTTGAGCTTGATGAACGGGCGGTCCCAGCGCGGTGACAGGAACGCCAGGCGGCTCGCCACCAGCTCCTTGCCGGTGCCGCGCTCTCCGATCACCAGCACCGGGCGGTTGAGGGGTGCTGCCTGCGAGACGTGCGCCAGCATCTCCCGGAACGGCGGGGCCTCGCCCAGCGGCGTCGCAGACTCCTCCAGCAGATTGGCCGGACGCGCCAAGTCCTGGTCTCCTACACCATCACGGATCTGGCCAAATTCTCGCGTCGCGGCGCGCGACAGGCAAGAGGGTCTGCATCAGGATCGTCGTATCAAGGGCTTAGCGGGAGCCAGCCGATTGGCACGCGGGATGCTCTGGAGCTGGCATCGCCATCGCGGCGCAGGACGAACCCCATGAGCATATTCTCCCGCCTGACGGACATCGTGAACTCGAACATCAATACGATCGTGGCCCGCGCCGAGGATCCGCGGAAGATCATCCGTCTCATCATCCAGGAGATGGAGGACACGCTGGTGGAGGTCCGTTCCGCGGCGGTGCAGACGATCGCCGAGCGACGCGAGATCGAGCGACGCCTCGACATGCTCGCCCGCGAGGAGGCGGAGTGGCAGCGCAAGGCGGAGCTGGCGCTGTCCCGCGAGCGGGAGGATCTGGCGCGCGGCGCGCTGCTGGCGCGCGCGCATGTCAGCCGCGCCCGCGACGACCTGCAGGCGCAGCGCGCCCAGATCGTCTCCGGCCTCGCGCAGCAGAACGAGGACATCGCCAAGCTGCAGGTCAAGCTGGCCGACGCCAAGTCGCGCGAGCAGGCGCTGGTGTCGCGGCACGGCCTGGCCACCTCCCGGGTGAAGCTGCGCGAGACGCTGTACGACGAGCGCATCAACGACGCCTTCACCCGCTTCGAGCAGGTCGAGCGCAACCTGGACGTGCTGGAGGGACGCGCGGAGTCCCTCGATCTCGGTCGGAAGTCGCTGCAGGACGAGCTGGCCGGGCTGGAGGCGGACGACGCGGTCGAGGGCGAGCTGGACGCGTTGCGAGCGAAGCTGCGCCGCAGTAAGGGAACCGAGCCGTCAGCTTCCTGAGCGCCCGGGACTGCACGAGAGTCGAGAAAGATCATGATCGATAGTCTTGTCCCCCTGGCCGGTATCCTCGCGCCGTTCGTCCTGGTCTTCTTCATCGTCAGGATGAAGCATGAGCGGCGGTTGCGGGAGATGAACCTGCAGGGGATGAGCCAGGAAGAGCAGCGTGCGCTCGCCGACATGGGCGAGACGGCGCGACGCATGGAACAGCGGATCGAGAATCTCGAGCGCATCCTCGATTCCGAGCTCGCCGGCTGGCGCAGCCGCATGTCGCTCTGAGGAGGCGTGGCGATGGACGATGCAAGGCTCTGGCGGCGCGACCGCGGCGCGATGCTGAGCGGCGTGTGCGCCGGCCTCGCCGAGGATCTCGACCTGCCGCTGCCGCTGGTGCGGGCGGTGAGCGTGATCTTCGTGATCCTGCCGACCGGGCTCGCCTACCTCGCGCTGTCGCTGCTGCTGCGACGCCTGCCGGTGCGCGGCATCCCCGTGCGCGGCATCCCCGCCCGCGGCGCCCGTGCCGGCACGACCGCTGCGCGCGCGGCGCCGATACACAAGTTCGCGCTGCTCGCGCATCGGCTGGAGGCGCTGGAGCCGAGGCTGAAGCGGATCGAGGCGTACGTGACCTCCGACGAGTTCGAACTGCATGGCGGCTTCCGCCGCATGGGCGAGTGACCTGGGTCCGTCCGGCATGTTCCCGATCACCGACCTCTCGCGCGCCGACGACATCCGCATGCGTCGCCGCCGCGCCGTCTGGCTGCTGGCGGCCCTGGTCGCCGTCCCGTTGCTGCTCTGGCGACAGGACGAGCATCGGCAGCATGCCGCGGCAGGCGGCAGCGACCTCGATATCGACCTGACGCACCGCTCGATCCGCAGCGACCGCATCCCGGCCGCGGAGATCGACTCCGTGCTGCACCGCATCCCGCTGGTCGGTCAGCTCGACTGGACGGTGGAGGGAGCCAAGCTGCCCGCCGGTCGCCGCGACGGCGCCGCGCTGTCCGCCACCGGCGCCTCGCTGCAGATCACGCTCTCCTGCGCCCGATCGATCACCCTGGTGCCGCAGCAGGA
>CAXTNB010000304.1:0-3818 GCA_964245385.1 uncultured Acetobacteraceae bacterium
CTCCGCCTTTGATGGGGTCCAAGGGGCAAAGCCCCTTGCGCTGCCTTCCTGCCCTGTTGCCGATGCTCCGCGCGGTTTGCAGCGTCTCAAGCTGATCCAGCCTGAGACGATCAGGCGCCGGCGCTCAGGATCGCGTGGCACGATCGATCAGCATGGCGGCGATGATGATCAGCCCGGTCGCCAGCAGCTGGTAGAAGGCCTGCACGTTCAGCAGCGTCAGCCCGTCGCTGACGGTGCCCAGGATCACCGCCCCCAGCACCGTGCCGACGATGCTGCCCTTGCCGCCCATCAGCGAGGCGCCGCCGATGGCCGCGGCGGCAATCGCCTGCAGCTCCCACAGGTTGCCGAGCGTCGGGTCGGCGGCACCGAGCCAGGCGATGAGGATCATGGCCGCGATCGCCGCCACGATGCCGTTCATCGCGTAGGCGGCGATCTTGGTGGCGCCGATCGGCACCCCCGACACGCGGGCCGCCTCCTCGTTGCCGCCGACCGCGAGCAGGTAGTCGCCGAGCGGCGTGTTGCGCAGCACCAGCCAGGCGATCGCGGCGATCACCGCGACCAGCAGCACCGGCACCGGCACGAAGCCGAGCTGCGAGGTGAACAGGATCCGGAAGCCGTGCGGCATGCCCAGGATCGGGTCGCCGCCGGTGTAGATCAGCGCCAGCGCCCGGAACAGGCTCAGCGTCCCGAGCGTCACGATGAACGGCTGCAGCCCGAAGCCCGAGATCAGCAGGCCGTTGGCGCAGCCGGCGGCGGCGCCGATGCCGACCATCGCCAGCATCGCCAGCGGCGCCGCGATCCCGAGCTTCAGCAGCGAGGCGCCGATCACCGCGGCGAGTGCCGCGGTCGACCCCACCGACAGGTCGATGCCGCCGGAGATGATCACCATGGTCATGCCGACGGCGATGCAGGCGTTGATGCTGGATTCCTTGAGCACGTTGACCAGGTTGCGCCCGGTCAGGAAATACGGCGTCAGCAGCGAGAACACGACGATGATCGCGATCATGCCGATCAGCGTGCCGGCGTCGCGAACGCTGATCCGGGAGCGCAGCTGCCGCGTGGCGCCGGCCGGAGCGTGGCTCACGTTCATGGTGTTTCCTGGCATGGTGTTTCCTGGCCTCCCGCCTGCGCCGACCCGGCGACCGCGTGATGAAGGATGGCCTGCTCGCTGAGCGCGTCGTGCGGCAGCTCGGCCACGATCCTGCCTTCCCGCATGACCAGCACGCGGTCGCTGATGCGGATGATCTCGGGCAGCTCCGAGGAGACGACGATGATGGTCTTGCCCCGGTCGGCGAGCTGCTCGATCAGCAGGTAGATCTCGTGCTTGGCGCCGATATCGATGCCGCGCGTCGGCTCGTCGAAGATCAGCACCTCGGAGTCCGCCAGCAGCCAGCGGCAGATGATCGCCTTCTGCTGGTTGCCGCCGCTGAACAGCCCGATCGGACGCTCGATGTCGGGCGGCCGCAGCTGCACGTCCCGGGTCAGCTTGGCGATCGAGCGTCGCAACCGCTCGCGCAGCACGAAGCCGGCGCGCTGCGCGTGCCGGAGCACCGGCAGCGCCACGTTGGCGCTGACCGGGCGCAGCGGGATGATTCCCTCCTTCTTGCGATCCTCCGGCACCAAGCCGATGCCGGCGCGCACCGCGGCGGCGGCGGTGCGGAACCGCACCGTGCGCCCGCGCAGCCGGATCTCGCCGCCGTCCGGCCGCTCCAGTCCCGCCAGCAGACGCACCAGCTCGGTGCGCCCGGCGCCGACCAGGCCGGCGATGCCGAGGATCTCGCCGCGTCGCGCCGTCAGGCTGACGCCGCGCACCCGGTCGCGCCACACCAGGTCGGTCGCCTGCAGCACCGGCGTGCTGCCGGTGCGCGGCAGACGAGGCGGCAGGTCGAGGCTGCGGCCGACCATCAGCGAGACCGTCTCGTGCTCGCCCATCGCGGCGAGCGGGAACTCGCCGACCAGGGCGCCATCGCGCAGGATCGTCGCCGTCCGGCACAGCCGGAACACCTCGTCGAGCTTGTGCGAGACGTAGATCACCGCGACCCCGCGCCGGGTGATGCCGTCGATCACGGCGACCAGCCTCTCGAACTCCTGCGGCGACAGCGCCGAGGTCGGCTCGTCCATGGCGATGATGCGCGCGTCCCAGAGCAGCGCGCGGGCGATCTCGACCAGCTGCCGCTGCGCCACGCTCAGCGTCCGCACGGGACGTGCGACCTCGAAATCCGCGCCGAGCTGCGCCAGCACCCGACGCGCCTCGCGTCGCATGGTCGGCTTGTCGGTCATCACCCCGAACCGCGTCGGCGGCACGCCGAGGAACATGTTCTGCGAGACGTCCATCTCGGGGACCAGCTGAAGCTCCTGGTGGATCATCGCCAGGCCGGCGGCGCGCGCGGCCTTCGGACTGTCGATCTGCACCGCCTCGCCGCCGATCAGGATCTCGCCGCCGTCCGGACGCACCAGGCCGTTCAGGATCTTGAGCAGCGTGCTCTTGCCGGCGCCGTTCTCGCCGAGCAGCGCGTGCACCTCGCCCGGTGCGGCACGCAGCGACACGTCCGAGAGGGCGCGGACGCCGGGCCACGACTTCGAGACCGAGCGGAGCTCGAGCGCGAGAGGGAGATCCGGCATGGCTCTGCTTCCGCTCGGGCGCTCCCGCTAGTGCCCCGCGGCCGCATCGGCGAGCAGGGCGTCCCGGGGGTTCACGCCCCGGCCGAAATAGTGGTCGTAGTTCTCCTTGGTGATCAGGGCCTGCGGCGTGGTCACCACGCGCGGCAGGTTCTGGCCCGCGATCAGGCGGATCGCCACGTCGACCGCGATCTCGCCGGTCACGTCGGGGAAGCTGTCGATGGTGCCGGTGAGCTCGCCGTCGCGGATCGACTTCAGGGCGTCGGTCCAGCCGTCGGTGCCGATGACCGCGACGCGGCCGAGCGCGTTCGCACTCTTGACCGCCTCGAGCACGCCGAGCGCCATGCCGTCGTTGTTGCAGTAGAAGCCGACAAGGTCCGGATGCTGGTTGAGGATGGTCGAGGCCGCCTCGTAGGATTTCTGCCGGTCCCAGTTGCCCGGAACGCTGGCGACGACGGTGAACTTGCCGCCCTTGCCGACCGTGTCGACGAAGCCCGCGGTGCGATACTTGGCGGCGTAGCTGCCGGCGATCCCCTCGATGACCGCGACCTTGCCGCCGTCCGGATGATGCTGGATGAACCAGCGCGCCGCGCGCACGCCGTTCTCGCCCTGCACGTTGCCGACGAAATGCTCGGCATCGGGGAACACCGCGTCATCGACGTCCACCACCGGCACGTGCTGCTGGCGCGCATCCTCCAGCACCGGCTGCAGGTTGCTGTCGGTGATCGGCGACAGCATCAGCGCGTTGTAGCCCTGGCTGAGCATGTTCTGCGCCAGCGAGAGCTGGCCGAGCTGGTCCTCCTCGTTCTGCGGACCCTGCGCCTGCACGGTGACGCCGACCGGCTTCGCCTCGGTGCGGTAGCCGGTGGCGAGCGAGCGCCAGTACTCGTTGATCATGGTCTTGACCACGCCGCCGAGCTTGGTCCCCGCCGGCGGCTTCGGCAGCGCGCCGAACTTCGAGTCGAGCTTGGACCAGTCGATGCGGTCGGCATCGGTGTCCGGGTTCAGGGCAGCGGCTTGCGCGATGCCGGCGCTGCCGAGAAGCAGCGCGCCCAGCAGGGTGCCGATCGTGACGGTCTTCATGACGTTCCCCCGTTTCTTGATTGTCGTGAGCAGGATGCTCGTGTCTCCGGGCTTGCTCCTGTCGTCCCCCGGCTGCTCCCGCGCGTCCTTACTGGTCAGCATCAAGCGATGCGGAA
>CAXTNB010000305.1:0-3817 GCA_964245385.1 uncultured Acetobacteraceae bacterium
CGCCGAGCCGCGGCCAGCGCGCCCGCCGGCGCCTCGCCCTGCTCGTCCGACGGGGCCGGCTCGGCGACCGGGGCCAGCACGCGCGCCATCACCTGCACCGGAGCCAGGATCGGCGTGTCCACCATCAGCGGCGGCGAAGCCGGCGCCGCCGGGACGGCGGGCAGGTGCTGTGCCAGCGCCGCCATCTGCACGAACTGGGTCGGGGCCATCGGATGCAGCTCTGGCAGGAACCGTCCGGCGAGCGCCTTCAGCCGGTCCGGCTGGTTCAGCAGCTCCCACTCGCCGCGCAGCATCGCGGTGTGCTCGCGTATGTGCTGGGTGTCCTGGACGATCCTGGAGATGCGCTGATCCAGCACCGTGGTGCGGTGCTTCTCCGAGTAGAGATAGAGGCCGGAGGCGCCGGCGAGCAGCACGCACAGGGCGGTGAAGGGGCGGATCATGCGAGGCTTCCTGCCGTCGGGTTCACGTCGATGGGATCGGGCAGACGCTCCAGGCTGCGGAGCCTGGCGCTGCGCGCGCGCGGGTTGACGCTGCTCTCGCCCGGGGTGGGACGCAGCGCCCGGTTGTCCAGCAGCCGGAAGCGCGCACTCGGCGAGCGGCCGTGCCGTCCCCTGGACGGCTCGAGGCCGCGCGGATCATGTCGCGACGGCGACGGCAGCCGTCCCGCGAGCGCGGTCATGAAGCGCTTGACGATGCGGTCCTCGAGCGAGTGGAACGACACCACCACCAGGCGGCCGCCGGGGCCGAGCAGCGAGGCCGCCGCCGCGAGTCCGCGCTCGATCTCGCCCAGCTCGTCGTTGACGTGGATGCGCAGCGCCTGGAACGAGCGCGTCGCCGGATCGATGCGTCCCGCGCGGTCCGCCGGCACCACGCCGCGTATGATGGCCGCGAGCTGCAGCGTGGTCTCGATCGGCCGCGTCGCCCTGGCGGCGACGATGCTGCGCGCGATCCGCCGCGACAGTCGCTCCTCGCCGAACTCGTAGAGGATGTCGGCGAGCTCCGCTTGCGGCAGCGAGTTGACCAGGTCCGCGGCACTGCTGCCGCGTCCGCTCATGCGCATGTCGAGCGGCCCGTCGTGACGGAACGAGAAGCCGCGCTCCGGCTGATCGATCTGGAACGACGAGACGCCGAGGTCCAGCACCACGCCGTCGAGTCGGTCGACGCCGCGCGCGGCGAGCAGGGCCAGCATGTCGCCGAAGCTGCCTTCGACCAGGTTCAGCCGCACCGTGCGCTGCGGTGCGGCGGATGCCGCTGCCGCGGCCAGCTGCTCGGCCAGCGCGTGTCCGCGCGCGATCGCCTGCGGATCGCGATCGATCGCCCACAGCGTGCAGGGCGCGCGTGCGAGGATCGCGCGCGCGTAGCCGCCGCCGCCGAAGGTGCCGTCGAGGTAGATTCCGTCCGGTTGCGGATCGAGCTTGGCGAGCACTTCGCCCAGCATCACCGGGAGGTGGCGATCCTCGGACGGGTCGGCCGGGGCGGGGGCGTGCGCGCTCACCGGCCGTTGCCCGATGCCGCGGCGGCGCGCGTGCCGGGCAGGCTCACGTCCCGTGCGCGCTCGCGCGCCTCGATGCGGCGACGTTCGGCCGCTTTCGGTTCCCAGATCTGGAAAATATGCCCAAGTCCCATGAATGCGACCGAATCGGAAAGTCCCGCGTGCAGAGCTAGGATCTCTGGAAGCATAATCCGACCTTCCTTGTCCGCATCGATGGGATATGCATCCGCATAAAGTGCAGCAGAAAGGTCGTCGTGGTCTTCAGAAAACATGTCGAGGCGGTCGAGCGGCTTGGCCAGCGCCGCGAAGGCCTCGACCGGCCACGCCTCGATGCACGCGTGCTTGTGCGACGGGCGCAGCACGATCTGCACCGAGCCGCCCGCGTCGGCTGCGGGTTCGGCGATCTGCGTGCGCGCCCGCAGCGCGGCGCGGAAACCGGCGGGAATGGAGACGCGACCCTTGGCATCGAGACGGTTCTGATGCGTGCCAAGGAAGACGCTCATCGCAGGCGAGGCTCCCTGACTCTCGTGCGCAGCCCCCGAGCCTGGCGTGCACCGAATGATCCGAACGACCGCTTCGTGGGTGGCCTTGGGATATCATGGGCAAACATGGGCGGTCAAACGAGAAAGCATGATTCTCCCGGCACTTGGGCTGAATTGACGCCGTTTTGCCGCGACCTTCCCCAGTGCAATCAGGGGGTTGGGCAGTCGCTCTAAATAGAGACTGTATCGCAACGTAGGTTCTTGTTTTGTTCTTGTTGAACTATAGTTGCCGGCGGTTGCTGATCGCCATCCCGCCGGCTGCGGACCGACCCCGGGCGCGACCCCGCCGGCCACGTTATGATCCCGTCACGACCGCGCGGTCCGGCAGGCGGCGCATCGCGGCGGGTGGCGGCGTATCGCGCGAAGGTGCCAGACGGCCTGTAAGCCGGGTTCTGTCCGCGCCGGCCGGGGGGTTCCCGACCGGCGCGGGACGGTCATTCCTCTGGGACACGCATCGCTGCGTGCCTCGCGCGACCAACCCGGGCGGCGGGGCGAGGAGCCCCTGGCCGGTCCGCCAGCGCAAGCTGGCGCACCGGACCGGCCGCCCCTATTCGGTCTTGCTCCCGGTGGGGTTTGCCCTGCCGCCGCCGTTGCCGGAAGCGCGGTGCGCTCTTACCGCACCGTTTCACCCTTGCCCGCAGGCGCGCCCGCGTGACCAGGCGTGCGTGCGGGCGGTCTGTTCTCTGTGGCACTTTCCCTGGGGTCGCCCCCGCCGGCCGTTAGCCGGCACCGTCTCCTCGTGGAGCCCGGACTTTCCTCCACCGCGACGTGCGGCAGCGACCGTCCGGCCGTCTGGCAGCCGGACCGTGGTCCCTCAGTTCGCCCGCGTCAAGGGATCACGCCGGCGTCAGCCGCACGGCGGCGACTCGGCGGCGAAGCAGGCCGCGCCGACCAGCTCGATCTCCAGCACCGTGGCCTGCGCCAGCGCCGGCAGCGCGAGCTCGGCGGCGCCGTTGGTCCAGCATCCGCCGCCCGGCTGCTCGGCCGGGTGCCAGCCCTGCAGGCCGTCCGCGGCCAGCGTCAGCGCGGTGCCGCGTCCGGTCCACAGCGTGGCGCTGCGCACGCAGACGCCGAGCCGGCGCCGGTCGTCGACGAACGGCCCCTCGATCTCCGCCGGCACGCCGCTGCGCGAGCGCAGCACCGCGCGTCTGCTGCCGGCGGGCAGCACGAACAGGTGCCGGCCGCCGCGGCTGCGCCGCGCGCGCAGCAGCACGTCGCCGTCGGTGTGCAGCCGCAGCGCCGGATCCCGCGTGGTCCGGCCGACGCGGCCCGGATGTGCGGCACCCATGCCGAGCGCCTCGGCGCGCGCGGCGAGACGGCGCCAGATCGGCTCCACCGCCTCGCGCGAGGTCACCAGCGGCGCCGCGGCATCCTCCGCCCAGCTGGCGCTGCCGCGGCCCGCGCGCGTGCGCGCCTCCGCGTCGGGCGCGGCGAAGCCGTCGCGGTCGCCGGTATCGAGGTAGCTCTCGGCGGTCAGGCCGTCGGCCAGCAGGATCGTGTGCCGGTCGCACTCGAGGTGGTGCACGCTGTAGCGGGTGAGGCCGGTCTCGCGGACGATGCTGGCGCCGTTGACCAGCATGCGCGCCGGGATCAGGCTGCCGGCCTCCAGGATGCAGTGCTCGGCGGTGATCAGCAGGTCGCGGCAGGGCACGCCCTCGGCGAAGGCGTGCGCGCGTATCCGCACCGGGACGGCGTCGCGTGCCGCCTCCGGTTCCAGCGCGGCGGGCTCGACGGTGCGCGCGCCGACCCAGCGCACCGTCCTCGGCACGCGCCTGCCGTCCTC
>CAXTNB010000306.1:0-1992 GCA_964245385.1 uncultured Acetobacteraceae bacterium
GCGCAGATAGGGCACGATCACCCGGTATCCCGCCGCGGCGAGAAGCGGGGCAACCTCGGCGAAACTGTGGATGTCGTAGGGCCAGCCGTGCAGCAGGCTGACCGCCGGGCCGTGTGCAACCCCCGCCTCCGCGGAGCCCCCCTCGAGCACCCCGGCGCGGACGTGCTTCATGGCGCCAGGAAAGCCGGCCGCTCCGCTCGCTGCTGCGGTCCGGGCGTTCGCACGGCCGGCGACGCCGAGCTGGGCCGCCGCGATGCCGAGGGCGGCGGCGCCGAGCAGCCTGCGGCGATCTTGGTCGATGGTGTCGGTCTGCATGGGTGTCTCCCCGATCTCGATGCGTCGAGCCTGCACCGATAGAGGGCGCTGCGCTTCGAGACGCCCTGGATTTCTCCTCCAGACGGCGATGATTTTTGCGGCAGGCGGTTCGTGATAAAGATCCGCCGGCAGCATTGGGCGGCGTCGTGATCTACCGGTCCGGCTCCTGCACCCTCGATACATCCCGGCGCGAGCTACGCCGGGGTGACGGCCTCGTCGCGGTCGAGCCTCAGGTCTTCGACGTGCTGAAATACCTGATCGAAGCGCGGGACCGGGTCGTCAGCCGTGACGACCTGCTGGACGCCGTATGGCAACGCCGCATCGTTTCCGAGGCGACGCTGAGCAGCCGCCTGAACTCGGCACGCACCGCGGTCGGCGACAGCGGCGCGCAGCAACGCCTGATCCGGACCCTTCCCCGCAAGGGCGTCCGGTTCGTGGGCGCGGTGCAGGTCGCGGGCGCTGCGCCGGAGCCGCCTGGCATCGAGGCGCCTGAGGACGCGATCGTCTGGCGCCTGGCCGCCAAGTCGCCGTCGGTCGCGGTGCTGCCGTTCACCAACATGAGCGGAGATCCCGAGCAGGACTACTTCGCGGAGGGGGTAGCCGAGGAGATCATCGCGGCATCGTCGCGCAGCAGCGGATTGTTCGTCGTCGCCCGCAACTCCTCCGCCTACAAGGGCAGGCCGATCGACGTGCGACAGGTCGGCCAGCAGCTCGGCGTGGGCTACGTGCTCGAAGGCAGCGTCCGCCGCGGTCGCGAGCGGCTTCGCATCACCGGCCAGCTCGTCGATGCCGCATCCGGGGCCTACCTCTGGTCCGAGCGCTTCGCCGTGGCCCTTCGCGTGCTCGCGGTCGCGCTGGTCAAGCTCGGCGAGCAGGCCCGGGCAGAGAAGATCGTGCGGGAGTTGTTGGAGATCGAGCCGGAACTCACGATCTCGGACTTCTTCGCGCGCATACCCGTGCCTCTCGACAGCATGGCCAAGACCTATGCGGAGGCGCTGAAGGCGGCCGGATTACCTGACTGACCGTCGCCGGCCGGCGGGTCAGCGGGAGACGCCGTTGCCCGGGCGCGGTCGTCTCTGCTCGCCGGACGATCTGCATCTGAGCACCGGCCGCGACGGGCGACGTCGTCGAACTTGTTGATGCGAGGGACGTAGCCTCTCGATGCGCGGGATCGTCGTCCGTCCGCATGGGGGTCCAATGGTACAACTACCCGACACGCCAATCCTGTTCGATCCGTCGTTCGAGACGCCTCTGGACGACGAGCCGGCCATCAACGCCAAGCTGACCGAACAGATGCTGAGCCTGAGCCGGACCGTATTGTCCGACACCGGACATGTCAGGCGATCGGTGCATGCGAAGAGCCACGGCCTGCTGACGGGGACGATGCACGTCCATGAGGGTCTCTCCCGCGAGTACGCGCAGGGCCTGTTCGCGCGACCGGCAGAGTATCCCGTCGTGCTTCGGCTCTCGACGACACCAGGCGACATGCTGGACGACAAGATCTCCACGCCGCGCGGGCTCGCGTTGAAGATCATCGGCGTCGAGGGAGAGCGGCTGCCCGGCAGCGAAGACGACGTGACGCAGAATTTCGTGCTCGGCAACTCGCCGGCGTTCAACGTCCGTGATGCCGCGCAATTCCTCGGCAACGTCCGGCATCTCGGGTCGATGACCGACCGG
>CAXTNB010000306.1:2002-3815 GCA_964245385.1 uncultured Acetobacteraceae bacterium
CGAGGCGATGCTCGAGAAGGTCGGGATCCAGAGCGCCACGCTGACGACCTACGCCGGTCAGGCCAGGACGCACATCCTCGGCGACACATTCTACTCGCAGGTGCCGTTGCTCTACGGTGACCATGCCGCGAAAGTCTGTGTCGCGCCTACCTCGGAGAACCTGCGTACGCTGACCGAGGCGCCGGTCGAGCTCGCCGGCACCCGCGACGGCCTCCGCGAGGCGGTACGGGCTTTCTTCGCCGGCCAGGGCGGCACCTGGGAGTTCCGCGTGCAGCTCTGGACGGATCGAGACTCCATGCCGATCGAGAACGCCTCGGTGCAGTGGCCGCAGGACAAGAGCCCCTACGTCGCGGTCGCGACGATCACGGTCCAGGCGCAGGACAGCTGGAGCGACGGCAAGGTGGCGGCGATCGATGAGGGGCTGACGTTCAGCCCGTGGCGTGGACTTGCCGCGCATCGCCCGTTGGGATCGGTGATGCGTGCCCGACGGCTGGCGTACGAGAGCTCGGCGCGCCTGCGGAGCGAGGTCACCGGCCGTGCCATCGCCGAGCCGAGGTCGGCGGCGGACCTGCCAGCCTGAGCCTTCCGGGACGGCGTCGAAGGCGGCCATGACGGCGACCGTGCCCGTGCCTGCCGGCTCAGCCCGCGGTCCAGCCGCCGTCGATCGGCATCGCCGCGCCGGTGATGGTGCGGGCGGCGTCGGAGCACAGGAACACGGCCAGCGCGCCGATCTGCTGCGGCGTGGTGAAGGCGAGCATCGGCTGCTTCTCGGCCAGGAGCAGCTTGCTCTCCTCCTCGACGGTGCGGCCGCCGCGCGATGCACGATCCTCGAGCTGCGCTTCGACCAGCGGCGTGCGCACCCAACCCGGGCAGATCGCGTTCACGGTGATCCCGTCATCGGCGAGCTCGATCCCGGCAACCTTGGTCAGTCCGAGCAGGCCGTGCTTGGCGGCGACGTAGGCGCTCTTCCGCGCGCTGCCGACGAGGCCGTGTGCGGACGCGATGTTGATCACCCGGCCCCAGCCACGCGCCTTCATGCCGGGCGTCACCGCCTTGATGCCGTGGAAGGCGGCCGACAGGTTGATGGCGATGATCTCGTCCCAGCGCTCGTCGGGAAACTCGGCGATGTCGGCGGTGAACTGCACGCCGGCGTTGTTGACCAGGATGTCCACCGCGCCGAGCGCGGCCTCGGCCTGCGCGACCATCCGCCTGATCTCGGCCGGCACGCGAACGTCGGCGCCGGACAGCTCGACGCGCACGCCGGCATCCGCGATCTTCTGGCGCGCGGCCTCGATCGCGGCCTCGGCGCCGAGGCCGTTCACGACGATGTCGGCGCCCTCGAGCGCGAGCGCCTCCGCGATGCCGAGGCCGATCCCGCTGGTGGATCCGGTGATCAGCGCCACGCGTCCGCTCAGTGATCCCATGCAGGCTGCCTCGGCAGGTTCGCTCCAGGACGGTTCGACTCCTGTCGCCGGCGTTGCGGCACGACATCGTCACGCCATCGAGTAGGGACCGGAACTTCTCAGGTCAGAGCTTATCCTCGCAGAGAACAAGCCGTCCACAGGTCACTCAGCATCGCTGGCATCATGCCGAAGCCGAAGCGCGGACGTCCGCTCGGCTCGAACAACCGTCCGAGGGCCGAGCCCGTCAAGCCCGCGAGCAGGCGCTGAAACGTCTGGTTCGCGAAGGCGCCGAGGCCGCCGAGCCGGCGGCGGCACCAGCGCCGGGTCGTTAGACTGTTGGGGACGCAGCGGACGGAAGCGCTCAACCCGGAGGGCACGCCGTCCGGCGAGTCAGGCCAAGCTCTCGAACG
>CAXTNB010000307.1:0-3801 GCA_964245385.1 uncultured Acetobacteraceae bacterium
TGGAGTTCCTGCTCATCAACCATCCGCTGGACTGCCCGATCTGCGACCAGGGCGGGCAGTGCGACCTGCAGGACCAGGCCTACGCCTACGGCTCCGACCACTCGCGCTACGCCGAGAACAAGCGCGCGGTGAAGGACAAGTATCTCGGCCCGCTGGTCAAGACGGTGATGACGCGCTGCATCCAGTGCACGCGCTGCGTCCGCTTCGCCACCGAAGTGGCCGGGGTGCCGGAGCTCGGCGCCACCTCGCGCGGCGAGAACATGGAGATCACCACCTACGTCGAGCACGCGCTGACCTCGGAGCTGTCGGGCAACCTGATCGACATCTGTCCCGTCGGCGCGCTCACCTCGAAGCCGCAGGCGTTCGGCGCGCGGTCGTGGGAGATGCGCTCGGTCGACAGCATCGACGCGACCGACGCGGTCGGCACCAACACCGTGGTGCAGGTGCGGCAGGCCGAGGTGCGGGGCATCGTGCCGCGCGTCAACGACGAGGTGAACGAGGAGTGGATGGCCGACAAGGGCCGCTTCTCGTTCGACGGGCTGAAGCGCCGGCGGCTGGACGCGCCGTGGCTGCGCGTGCACGGCAAGCTGCACCGGGTGAGCTGGCAGGAGGCGTTCAGCGCCATCGGCCATCGCCTCGACGGCGTGGCGGGCGAGCGGATCGGCGCCATCGCCGGCGACCTGTGCGACGCCGAGAGCATGCTGGCGCTCAAGGAGCTGATGGTCTCGCTCGGCTCCGGCAACCTCGATTGCCGCCAGGACGGGGCGCGCATCGATACCGCGCGGCGCGAGTTCTACCTGTTCAACAGCTCGATCGCCGGCATCGAGGAGGCCGACGCGCTGCTGCTGGTCGGCTGCGATCCGCGCTTCGAGGCGCCGATCCTGAACGCCCGCATACGCAAGCGCTACCTCGCCGGACGATTCCCGATCGGCTTCGTCGGCACGCTGAAGGGCGCCCCGGCGCGCGACCTGACCTACCCGGTGACGCATCTGGGCGATCGTCCGGCGGTGCTGGGCGGGCTGCTCGACGGCAGCGTCGCGTTCGCCGAGGCGTTGCGCGCGGCCAAGCGGCCGATGATCGTGCTCGGCCAGGCGGCGCTGGCGCGAGACGACGCGGGCGCGGTGCAGGCCGCCTGCTGGCAGCTGGCGCACGCGGTCGGCGCGCTCGGCGAGGAGTGGAACGGATACAACGTGCTGCACGGTGCCGCGTCGCGCGTCGCCGGGCTCGACATGGGCTTCGTGCCGGGGCCCGGACAGCGTTCGGTCGCGGGCATGATGAGCGGCGGCGTCGACGTGCTGTGGCTGCTCGGCGCCGACGAGTTCCATCCGGCGCGCATCGGCCCGCAGACCTTCGTGATCTACCAGGGCCACCACGGCGACGCGAGTGCGGCGCGCGCCGACGTGATCCTGCCGGGCGCCACCTACATCGAGAAGCCCGGCACCTACAGCAATACCGAGGGGCGGGTGCAGCGCGCCTTCCAGGCGGTGTTCCCGCCCGGCGAGGCCAAGGAGGACTGGCGCATCCTGCGCGCCTTCTCCGAGGTGGTCGGCCACCGTCTGCCCTACGACAGCATCGAGGCGCTGCGCGACCGGCTGGCCGAGGTCAACCCGGTGTTCGCGCGCCAGGGGCTGCCGCGTTTCGGCGTGTCGGACCTCACCGGTCCGGCCGGCGACCCGGGTGCGGTGGCGAACGCGCCGTTCGCGCCGTCGGGCGCGGACTACTACCAGACCAACGCGATCAGCCGCGCCAGCCCCACCATGGCCGAGTGCTCGCGGGTCTACGCGCAGCCCTCGGTGCAGGCGCCGGCGCTGCAGGTGGCGGAGTAGCCGCGGGTGGAGCATTTCTTCCTGCACACCGGTCTCGGCCTGCTGCTGCTGACCGTGCTCGAGACGCTGGCGATGCTGGTGCCGCTGCTGGTCGGCGTCGCCTACGTGGTCTACGGCGAGCGCAAGGTGCTGGCCGCGATCCAGCTGCGTCGCGGTCCGAACACGGTGGGGCCGTTCGGGCTGCTGCAGAGCTTCGCGGATGCGATCAAGATGATCACCAAGGAGACGGTGATCCCGTCGGGCGCCAACCGGGTGCTGTTCCTGCTGGCGCCGGTGCTGACCTTCGGGCTGGCGCTGATGGCCTGGGCGGTGATCCCGGCCAACGACCACTGGGCGGTCGCCGACATCAACGTGGGCGTGCTGTACCTGTTCGCGATCTCCTCGCTCGGCGTGTACGGCATCATCATCGCCGGCTGGGCGAGCAACTCGAAATACGCCTTCATGGGCAGCCTGCGCTCGGCGGCACAGATGGTCAGCTACGAGGTCTCGATCGGGCTGGTGCTGGTCTCGGTGCTGCTCTGCGTCGGCAGCCTGAACCTCAACGACGTGGTGCTGGCGCAGCGCAGCGTCTGGTTCGCGGTGCCGATGCTGCCGATGTTCGTGGTGTTCTTCATCTCCGGGCTCGCCGAGTGCAACCGCGCGCCGTTCGACCTCGCCGAGGGCGAGAGCGAGCTGGTGGCGGGCTTCTTCGTCGAGTACAGCTCGCTCGCCTTCGGCCTGTTCTTCCTCGGCGAGTACGCCAACATGTTCCTGATGAGCGGGATGACCAGCATCCTGTTCCTCGGCGGCTGGCTGCCGCCGATCGGCATCGCGCCGTTCACCTGGATCCCGGGGCCGATCTGGTTCATCCTCAAGATCCTGTTCGTGATGTTCATGTTCATCTGGGTGCGCGGCACCTTCCCGCGCTACCGCTACGACCAGCTCATGCGACTGGGCTGGAAGGTGTTCCTGCCGTTCTCGCTGCTGTGGATGGTGCTGACCGCCTGCTTCCTGATGGCGACCGGGCTGCTGCCCCACGCCGGCTCCTGAGGAACCCCGACCCATGGCCCTGCTGGACCGTACCGCGCGCAGCTTCCTGCTGGTCGAGCTGATCGCGGGACTGGGCGTGACCCTGCGCTACATGTTCAAGCCCAAGGTCACGATCAACTATCCCAACGAGAAGGGCCTGTTCTCCGCCCGCTTCAAGGGCGAGCACGCGCTGCGCCGCTACCCGAACGGCGAGGAACGCTGCATCGCCTGCAAGCTGTGCGAGGCGGTGTGCCCGGCGTCCGCGATCACCATCGAGGCCGAGCCGCGCGACGACGGCTCGCGCCGCACCACGCGCTACGACCTCGACATGACCAAGTGCATCTATTGCGGGCTGTGCGAGGAGTCCTGCCCGGTCGACGCCATCGTCGAGGGGCCGAACTACGAGTTCGCCACCGAGACGCGCGAGGAGCTGCTCTACGACAAGGAGAAGCTGCTCGCCAACGGCGACCGCTGGGAGAGCGTGCTGGCGCGGCGGCTCGAGCAGGACGCACCCTACCGATGATCACCCAGATCACCTTCTACCTGTTCGCCGCCGTGCTGGTGGTGTCGGCGGCCCTGGTGGTCAGTGCGCGCAATCCGGTGCACTCGGTGCTGTTCCTGATCCTCGCCTTCTTCAACGCCGCCGGGCTGTTCCTGATCGCCGGCGCCGAGTTCCTGGCGATGATCCTGGTGATCGTCTATGTCGGCGCCGTCGCGGTGCTGTTCCTGTTCGTGGTGATGATGCTCGACGTCGACTTCTCGCCGATGCGCGAGGGCCTGCAGCGCTACGCGCCGATCGGCGGCGTGGTCGGCGCGGTGCTGCTCGCCGAGATCGTGCTGACGGTGGGACGCTGGCGGATCGCCCCGGACGTGCGGGCGCTGCCGCACGCGCGGGTGGAGGATGCCGCGAGCAACACCGAGGCGCTGGGACGGCTGATCTATACCGACTACGTGTTCCTGTTCCAGG
>CAXTNB010000308.1:0-1488 GCA_964245385.1 uncultured Acetobacteraceae bacterium
GACCAGCAGGAACGGGTCGCGCGGCAGCAGGGCGGCGAACGGCGCGCCGAGCAGCGCGTAGCCGAGCGGGTACCAGTGCTCGCTCGGCCGCAGGTCGAGGTCGGCGAAGGCGCGCAGCGAGCGCAGGTACTGGCCCTGGTCGAACCAGCCCCACCAGCCCAGCGGGTAGAGCGCCCGCGCGCCCGGCCGGCCCTGGTTGTGCAGCATGCCGACCGCGTAGCTGAGCACGAGGAGCGACGCCCCCGCGGCCAGCACGGCGCGATCGGGGATGCCTCGCAGCGCCGCGAGCAGCCGCGCCAGCGGCGGCGGCGCCGTCCGCAGGCCCGTGGCCATCAGCGCTTGCCCGGCGTCGACGTCATGGGCGCGCTCAGCCGGCGATTGACGTCCAGCGACAGCCGGTGGTTGAGGCGCGGGAAGGCGCGGCTGCGGCAGCTGGTCCAGTCGCACAGCCGGCAGGACAGGCCGATCGGGGTGGCCGCGGCGGCGAGGTCGATGCCGTCGCCGTAGACCAGCCCGGCGGCGTGGCCGATCTCGCAGCCCATCGCGATCACGTGCGAGGGCGGCGGCTCGCTCCAGGCGGTGGCGATCCCGGTCACCACGCGCGCGAAGCAGAGGTAGGTGGCGCCGTCGGAGAGCTGGCCGACCTGGACGTTGATCCGGCCGGGTGCCGCGAAGGCGGTGTTGGCGATCCAGCGCGGGCAGGAGCCGCCGGACTGGCCGAGCGGGAACCCGGCGCCGGAGAACGCCTTGGAGATGTTGCTCGCGGCGTCGATGCGCAGGAAGAAGAACGGCACGCCGCGCTGTCCCGGCCGCTGCAGCGTCGACAGGCGCTGCGCCGCCTGCTCGTAGGAGACCGCGAAGCGGGCGGCGAGCACGTCGATGTCGTAGCGCAGAGACGAGGCGGCGGCGAGGATGGCCGCGTACGGCATCAGCAGCGCCGCCGCGGCGTAGTTGATCAGCCCGATGCGCATCACCGACGCCGCCTCCGGCGAGGAGGGCGCGACCTCGGCGAGCAGCGCCTCGACGCTGTCGTGCGCCTCGATCAGCATCAGCTGGAACGCCATGTGGAAGCCGCGGCTCTCGCGCTTGAGCAGGTCCGACAGCACCAGCAGCCGGCTACTCGGGCTGTAGGAGCGCAGCGCGCCCTCGAGCGGCGCCACCCGCACCACCAGGCCGTGCCGGTGGCGCAGCCGCTCGGCGACGGCGTGGTTCATCTCCGACTGGCCGGCCAGCCCGTCGCGTTCCAGCTCCTCGCGCACCGACTGCGCCGCATCCTCCAGCGTCGGGAAGTAGTTGCCGTGCTCGTTGAACAGGGCGCGCGCCTCCTCGTGCGGCAGCTTGACCCTGCGGCCCGACGGCAGCGCGAGGCCGAGCGCGTCCTCGCGCGCCGCGGCCCAGGCGCGCGACAGCGCCAGCACCGCGCGCGCCGCCGCCGGGTGCGCCGCGATCGCCGCGCCCGCCGTCCCGTCGCCGGTCACGACGTTCACC
>CAXTNB010000308.1:1498-3791 GCA_964245385.1 uncultured Acetobacteraceae bacterium
GTCAGCGCCTCGCGCAGCCCGACCGCGAGGCTGCGCTGCTCGAGGCCGGTGAACGCCTCCACGTCGACGTCGAGCAGGCGGGTCAGCTTGATCAGCAGCGACGCGGTGACGCTGCGCTCGTCGTGCTCGATCAGGTTGAGGTAGCTGGCCGAGATGCCGAGCCGGGTGGCGAGTCCGGCCTGTGTCAGCCCGCGTTCCTTGCGCAGGCGGCGGATCGCCTGGCCGATCCTGGGGCCGATCATCGGACGGTTCATCGGCGGAATTTACATGATTTACAGATCGCGTCGAAGTCTTGTCACGGCCGCCACCGCTTTACCGCGGCGGCACGGTTTTCCCTCCTGCGCCAGCGGCCAGGTCGGCGTAAGGGAGCCACCTGCTCCACGCCGCACCGAGGTCGATCATGATCCCTGCCGACGATCCGGACCGCGGCGACGTGCGGCGCGACCTCGCCGAGGCGGAGCCGGCGTATCGCGCCGGCCGCTCGCGGATCGGGCACAGGCTCGGGGCGCCGATCGTCACCGCGAGCGGCGGCGGCACCGGGCGGTTCCGCGACGCGCACGAATCCGTCATCTGAGACCGGGGACCGGGGGGCTTCCGGGCCCCGGCACGACAGGTCAAGCTCGCCCCCTCACCTCGGTCGGAAGCACACCAGCATGGATGGCTCAGCGCGCATGGCCGGGAACTACGTGGGGCTGGCCGGCCTGCGGGTGGCCCGTGCGCTGGCCGACTTCCTGGCCGACGAGGCGCTGCCCGGCACCGGCATCACCACCGACCGGTTCTGGGCCGGCTTCTCCGACCTGCTCGACGCGCTGGGCCCGCGTCTGCACGCGCTGCTGGCCGAGCGCGACCGGCTGCAGGACGAGATCGACCGCTACCACCGGGCGCATGCCGGCGAGGTGCCGGATCCGGCGCAGCAGGTCGGCTTCCTGCGCGCGATCGGCTACCTGGTGCCGGAGCCGGCGCCGTTCAGCGTCGAGACCCGGGACGTCGACGACGAGATCGCGCGGCTGGCGGGCCCGCAGCTGGTGGTGCCGGTGACCAACGCGCGCTACGCGCTGAACGCCGCCAACGCGCGCTGGGGCAGCCTGTACGACGCGCTCTACGGCACCGACGCGGTCGCGGAGTCGGGGGCGCTGGCGCGCGGCGACGCGTTCAACGCCGCGCGCGCCGCCGAGGTGGTGCGCACCGCCTCGGTGCTGCTCGACGCCATGGCCCCGCTGGTCCGGGCGGGGGGCGGCCATGTCGCCCACGCCGAGGTCGCGCGCTACGCCGGTGCCGACGGGGCGCTGCTCGCGCACCTCGCGGACGGCGGCGTGGCGGCGCTGGCGCGCCCGGAGCAGTTCGCGGGCCTGGTCGGCCGCGACGAGGCGCCGGAGATCGTGCTGCTGCGGCACAACGGCCTGCACGTCGAGCTGCGCATCGACCGCGCCCGAGGGGTCGGCCGCGACAGCCCCGCCGGCCTCGCCGACATCGTGCTGGAGGCGGCGCTGAGCACGATCGTCGATCTCGAGGACAGCGTCGCCGCGGTCGATGCCGAGGACAAGGTGCTGGTCTACCGCAACTGGCTCGGGCTGATGCGGGGCACGCTCACCGCCCGGTTCGAGAAGGCCGGGCGCGAGATGGAGCGCCGCCTCGCCGACGACCGCAGCTACCGCACGCCGCAGGGCGGCACGCTGACGCTTCCCGGACGCAGCCTGATGCTGGTGCGCAACGTCGGCCACCACATGATGACCGACGCGGTGCTGGACCGGCACGGCGACCAGGTCCCGGAGGGGTTCCTCGACGCCGCCGCGACCGCGCTGATCGCGCTGCACGACCTGCGTGCCGAGGACCGTCCCCGCAACAGCCGCACCGGCTCGGTCTACATCGTCAAGCCGAAGCTGCACGGACCCGACGAGGTGGCGCTGACCGACGCGCTGTTCTCGGCCGTGGAGTCGCTGCTCGGGCTGGCGCCGCACACGCTGAAGCTCGGCATCATGGACGAGGAGCGTCGCACCAGCGCCAACCTCGCCGCCTGCATCGCCCAGGCCCGGCACCGCGTGGTGTTCATCAACTACGGCTTCCTCGACCGCCGCGGCGACGAGGTCGCCGCCATGGTGTACCTGCGCCTGTCGCTGCACCTCGCCCCCAAGAACGGCCTCGCGCTCATCACGCTGGCCGACCTGTACGACCGCCTGAAGCAGAACGAGGAGGCGGTGGCCATCTACGAAAGCGTGGCGGAAACGAGCCCGCTGCGCACCACGGCCGACATCCAGATCGCCCAGCTCCTCGACAACCTCGGCAAGAAAAAGGA
>CAXTNB010000309.1:0-3765 GCA_964245385.1 uncultured Acetobacteraceae bacterium
GGACATCCTGTTCGCCAACGCCGGGGTGCAGGCGTTCAAGCCGCTGCTGGCGATGGAGGACGAGGATTGGCACACGCAGATCGACGTCAACCTGACCGGCACCGCCAACGTGCTGCGCGTCTTCGCGCCCATGATCGTCGCCCGCGGCGGCGGCCGCATCATCATCACCTCCTCGACCCAGGGCCGGCACGGCGCCAAGTTCGGCGCCGCCTATTCCGCCTCCAAGTGGGGGCTGATCGGTCTGATGAAGTCCGCCGCCCTCGAGCTCGGCGAGCACGGCATCACCGTCAACGCGCTGATCCCGGGGCTGATCGACACGCCGCTCACCCGCCACGAGCAGCGCTACGCCCAGTCGCTGCAGGAGGCCGGTCAGTCGCCGAGCGGCGACGCGGCGAAGGACGAGGCCGCGGCGCGCAAGGGGCTCACCGGCAAGTCGCCGCTGGGGGTGCCGTGGATCGATCCGCAGGAGATGGCGCCGATGGTCGTCTTCCTGGCCTCCGAGGGCGCGCGGATGATCACCGGCGCCAGCTTCGAGGTGACCGGCGGCGACAGCGCGCACATGCCGTGACGGCGCAGGGCCGCCGATCATCCGGCGCCGCCGGCCGCGGGACCGCTGCGGCGGAACCGGGGATGCGGCCCTCCGTCGCCCGCGACGATCCGCCTCGTCCCACCCGCCGGCGCCGGTTCGAGGCCATGCCGCACGAGCCGATATTTCGGGAGCTTCTCTAGCCATGTCCGGATCGGGTGCGGGACACGAGCTGCGCGACCTGCCGGTCGGCATCGAGGCCGGCGGGCAGCGCACCGAGACGGACTCGATGGGCAGCATCGAGGTGCCGGCGGACCGCTACTGGGGCGCGCAGACGCAGCGCAGCCTGGTGCATTTCTCGATCGGCGACGACCGCATGCCGGCGCCGCTCTATCACGCCTACGGCGTGGTCAAGAAGGCGGCCGCCCTGGTCAACCGGGCGGATGGCCGGCTGGAGCCCTGGAAGGCGGCGGCGATCGTGCGCGCCGCCGACGAGGTCATCGCGGGCCAGCTGGACGAGCACTTCCCGCTCCATGTCTGGCAGACCGGGTCCGGCACCCAGTCCAACATGAACATCAACGAGGTGATCTCGAACCGCGCCATCCAGCTGCTCGGCGGCACGCTCGCGAGCAAGTCGCCGGTGCATCCCAACGACGACGTCAACATGGGCCAGTCGAGCAACGACAGCTTCCCGACCGCGATGCACGTGGCCGCGGTCGAGGCGCTTGACCACCGCCTGCTGCCGCAGCTCGACGCGCTGGCACGTGCGATCGAGATCAAGGCGCGGGACTGGGAGAGCGTCGTGAAGATCGGCCGCACCCACCTGCAGGATGCCGTGCCGCTCACCGTCGGCCAGGAATGGTCCGGCTACGCGCACCAGATCCGCGACGCGATCGCCGACGTCCGGCGCGGGCGCGAGGGGCTGATGCAGCTCGCCATCGGCGGCACCGCCGTCGGCACCGGGCTGAACGCGCCGCCGGGCTTCAGCGTTGAGGTCGCCGCCAGCATCGCCGCGCTGACCGGCCAGCCCTTCGTCACCGCGCCGAACAAGTTCGCGGCCCAAGGCTCGCTGGACGCGATGGTGCGCGCCCACGCTACCCTGCGCGGCGTCGCGGTGGCGCTGATGAAGATCGCCAACGACATGCGCTGGCTGGCCTCCGGTCCGCGCTGCGGCCTCGGCGAGCTGCTGCTGCCGGATAACGAGCCCGGCTCCTCGATCATGCCCGGCAAGGTCAACCCGACGCAGTGCGAGGCGATGGTGATGATCGCGATCCAGGTGATCGGCGACGACACCGCGGTCGCCTTCGCCGGCAGCCAGGGCAATCTCGAGCTCAACGCGATGCGGCCGATCATCATCAACAACTTCCTGCACTCGGCCCGCATCCTGGCCGACGGCAGCGAGAAGTTCCGCCTGTACTCGGTCGAGGGCACCAGCCTCGACGAGAAGCGGATCGCCCGCCACGTCGAGGAGTCCGTGATGCTGGTGACCGCGCTCAGCCCGGTGATCGGCTACGACAAGGCGTCGCGCATCGCGCACGAGGCGATGGACCAGGACCTCACGCTCCGGCAGGCCGCGCTGCGCTCCGGCGAGGTCACCGAGCCGCAGTTCGACGAGCTGGTGGACCCGCACAAGATGATCGGCAGCGGCCTCGCCGGGGCCTGAGCACGGCGCAGCCGGCGCTGGACGGCAGGCGCGGCTGCTCTCGGTTTCATTTCGTGTTCGCACGAACCGGAACTGGTCGTATAGGACTGGTAGCGCGCGTCGGAGGCCCACCATGCGGATCGGACTGTTCATCCCCTGCTACGTCGACGCGTTCCATCCGGAGGTCGGCATCGCCACGCTGGAGCTGCTGGAACGGCTGGGCCTCGAGGTCGAGTATCCGTCCGACCAGACCTGCTGCGGCCAGCCGATGGCCAACACCGGCTGCCAGGCGGAATCGGCGGCGACCGAGGCGTTGTTCGTGCGGAACTTCACCGGCTACGACTACGTCGTCTGCCCGTCGGGCAGCTGCGTCCACCACGTGCGCTGCAACCTCGACGCCATCGCGCAGACCGACGCGGTGCAGCGGGTGCGCGCCAGCACCTTCGAGCTGGTCGAGTTCCTGCACGACATCCTGAAGGTGGATGCCTTCCCCTGGGCGGAGTTCCCGCACAAGGTGGCGCTGCACCACAACTGCAACGCGCTGCGCGGCATCAGCATCGCCAGCATGTCGGAGCTGCGCGACGCCCCCTTCTCCAAGCCGAAGCACCTGCTCGGAAAGGTCGCCGGCATAGAGTTCGTCGAGCTCGCCCGTCCCGACGAGTGCTGCGGCTTCGGCGGCACCTTCTGCGTGTTCGAGGAGGGCGTGTCCGCCAAGATGGGCCACGACAAGGTGCTCGACGAGCACCGGTCCGGCGCCGAGTACGTCGCCTCCTCGGACAGCTCCTGCATGCTGCACCAGCAGGGCTGCGCCGAGCGCGCCGGCCTGCCGCTGAAATTCGTCCACGTCGCGCAGATCCTCAACGGAGCCCGTGCGTGAGCAAGAACCTGGGCATGAGCGAGAACCCGGCGCTGCACCAGGAGCTGGTGAACCACGGGCCGACCGAGGGGGCGGTGCGAGACGGGGTGCGGCTGAGCCACGCCGAGGGCACGTCGAAGCCGCTGCGCTCGAAGACGCCGGAGCCGCAGCCGCGCGGCGCGCGCATACGCGGCGACCGGCCGGTGGACCAGTCGGAAGCCGCGGACCGCTTCATCGCCGCCACCGAGCACGAGAAGATGCACGACGAGCGGCTGTGGGACCTGCGTCAGAAGCGCGACCGCGAGATGCACGGCACCCCCGAGTGGGAGCAGCTGCGCGAGCTGGCCTCGGCGATCAAGGAGCACGCGCTCACCCATCTCGACCGCTACCTCGAGCAGTTCGAGGCCCGTGCGCAGGCACGCGGCATCCGCGTGCACTGGGCGCGCGACGCCGCGGAGCACAACCGGATCGTGCTCTCGATCCTGCGCGATCACGACGCGCATCGGCTGATCAAGAGCAAGTCGATGCTGACCGAGGAGTGCGGCCTGCGCGAGCTCCTGGCCGAGCACGGCGTCGAGGTGATCGAGACCGACCTCGGCGAGCGCATCCAGCAGCTCGACGGCGAGGCGCCGAGCCACGTCGTGGTGCCGGCGGTGCACAAGCTGCGCTCCGACGTCGCCCGCGTGTTCGCCGACACGCTCGGCTCGGATCCCGACAGCGACGACGTGCACTACCTCGCCA
>CAXTNB010000310.1:0-3757 GCA_964245385.1 uncultured Acetobacteraceae bacterium
GCCGCGGAGGCGCTGCGGCTCAAGCTCGCCACCATGAGCGGGGCGCGCGCGCAGGCGATGCGGGGCGCCGCCGAGGCCGCCCGACGCGCCGCGACGCCTTGGGTGCTGGACCCGGTCGCGGTCGGCGCCATCGGATACCGCTCGACGGTGGCGGTCGCCCTGCTCGAGTGGCGCCCGCAGGTGGTGCGCGGCAACGCGTCGGAGATCATCGCCCTGGCGCGGCTCTCGGGTGCCGGAGGCGATACCGGCCCCGAGGGGGGCGCCGGCGGCCGCGGCGTCGACAGCCTGGCGCGGCCGGCCGAGGCGCTGCAGGCGGCGCGGGCGCTGGCGCGGCGCACCGGGGGTGCGGTAGTGGTCAGCGGCGCGGCCGCCCGCGCGGCCGGCCCCGGCTCGCTGCAGGTCGCGCGGCTCGATACGCTCTACGCGCTGGACGCCGACACGATCCTGGCGCGGGCCAGGCTCGCCGCGGTCGCGGCGCCCTAGCGGCGGAACACGGTCAGCAGCAGCACGAACAGCAGGATCGCCAGCGCCTGCAGGATCACCCGCCAGCGCATCAGCTGGTTGGAGCGCTGCGGGTCGCCGCCGCCGCGCACGAAGCCGACGACGCCGGCGCCGAGCACGCCCAGCACGCCGATCATCGCGAAAACCATCAGCAGGGTCAGGAGAGGTCGCATGAGTCGGGAGATGGGGCGCGGCAGCCGCATTTGACAGGCTACACGGTCACGTGTTCCACGCGAGGCCGATGCAGACCAGCAACGGAGGATGCATGCAGTCCGAAGGCGCTCCATCCAGCGGACGTCGCCCGGGTTGGATCGGCATGCTGGCCGCGTGCATCGCCCTGCTCCTGCTGCTGACGGCGGCCGGCCCGTCGCGCGCCCAGGGCGGGCACGCCACCGCCGCCGCCGCCGCGGCGCCGCTCCCGCCGGCCCAGGCGCAGCAGCTTCTCGACGTGCTGAACGATCCCGCCAGGCGAGCCGCCTTCGTCAACACGCTGACCGCGATGGCGAGGGCAATGCCGGTCGCCGCGCCGGCGCCGGCCACGCACGGCAAGGTCACGCTCGCGCCGGACAGCCTGGGCAGCGAGCTGCTGGGCGAGGCGGGCGCGGCGCGCGGCCTGATCATCGCCCAGACCAACACGCTGGTCCGCATGTTCAGCGACATGCTGCTCGCCACCCGCTGGCTGCATCACGAGCTGCTCGATCCGAACAGCCGGGGCGTGCTGCTGGACGTCGCCTGGCGCGGCACCGTGGTCACGCTGACGGCGCTGCTGGCCGAGCGCGGCCTCTACCTGCTGCTGCGCGGCCTGCTGCGCCGGCTCGCGCGCGAGTCGCGGATCATGCAGGAGGCGGCGCCGCGGCCCGTCGATCTGCGGGTCGAGCCGTCGCCGCTGCGGCCGGAACCCGGCTCGGCCGGCCCGGACCACGTGGACGGCCTGGACACCGCCGCGCCCGCGGCGCAGGCCGAGCAGCGCACCCGCGACGCCACCCATCGCTGGAAGACGCTGCGCCTGTTGCGGCGCGTGCCGTTCGCGCTGCTGCGCCTGCTGCTCAAGCTGCTGCCGGTCGGGCTGTTCCTGGTGATCGGCAACGTCGCCGCCGCCGACGTCGCGGATCATCCGGTCACCCAGCTGATCATCGTGACCGTCACCAACCTGTACGGGATCGGCCGCGTGCTCTACCTCGCCCTGGACATGGTGCTGGCGGCGCGCGCCCCCGGGGTGCGCCTGGTCGCGCTGTCGGACCAGACCGCGCGGCTGCTCAGCGTCTGGTGGGCGTGGCTGATCGCGGTGCCGGTGGTGGCGGTGATGCTGATCGATATCGGCGCCATCCTCGAACTGCCGCCGACCGCCGGGCAGTCGCTGATCCGCGCCATCCTGCTGGTCGAGCACGTGCTGGTGGCGCTGCTGATCTGGCGGGTGCGCCACCGCGTCGCCGACGCCCTGACCCCGCCGCGGCGGTTCCGCGCCACCGCGATCGGGATCGTGCTGTCGCGCATGGCCGAGCGCTGGTGGATCGTGGCGATGTTCTTCGACTTCGCGCTGTGGCTGGTCTGGGCGGCGCAGGTGCGCGACGGCTACAGCCGCATCCTGCGCCTGTTCCTGATCACCAGCGTGGTGGTGTTCGCCTGCCGCCTGGCGTCGGCGGCCCTGCTCGGCCTGCTGGACCGGATGTTCCGCATCCATCCCGAGCTCGAGCATCGCTTCCCCGGCCTCGAGCGGCGCGCCAACCGCTACTACCCGCTGCTGCGCAGGATCGCGAACGGCACGGTGCTGGTGCTCGGCGGCGTCGTGCTGCTGCAGGCCTGGGGCGTGCAGATGATCGCCTGGTTCACCGGCGGCGCGCTCGGCACCCGACTGGTGTCGGCGCTGATCTCGATCGCCCTGGCGCTGGTCGTCGGCGTCGCGATCTGGGAGGGCGTCAACGCCGCCCTCGACCGCCAGATCTCGCGCTTCGACCGCGCCGCGCAGGCGACCCGGGCGGTGCGGCTGCAGACCCTGCTGCCGATCCTGCGCACGGTGCTGTTCATCGTGCTCGCCACCATCGTCAGCCTCACCGTGCTGAGCGAGGTCGGCGTCAACGTGGCGCCGCTGCTGGCCGGCGCCGGCATCCTCGGCGTCGCGATCGGCTTCGGCTCGCAGAAGCTGGTGCAGGATTTCATCACCGGCATCTTCCTGCTGGTGGAGAACGCGATGCAGGTCGGCGACACCGTGACCGCGGCCGGCGTCACCGGCACCGTCGAGCACATCTCGATCCGCACCCTGCGGCTGCGCGGCGGCGACGGCTCGGTGCAGATCATCCCGTTCTCGTCGGTGACGACGGTCACCAACCTGTCGCGCGACTTCGCCGTCGCCGCCATCACCATCAGCGTCTCGCTGGAGGAGGATACCGACCGCGTCTGCGCGCTGCTGCGCTCGGTCGGCGAGGAACTCCGACAGGAGGAGGCGTTCGCGCGCTTCATGGTCGACGATTTCGCGCTCAACGGCGTCGACAGCATCGGCGAGTACGCGGTGGCGATCTCCGGGACCATCAAGTGCACGGTGGACGGACGCTGGCCGGTGCAGCGCGAGTTCTACCGTCGCCTGCGCAACGTCCTGCACGCCGAGCATGTCAGCCTGCCGGCGCGCCCGTTCAGCCTGCCCGGCACGATCGGCATCCACCCGGAAGCGGAGGCGGCGCATGGCGCCTGACGAGGATGCCGGAGCCCGGCTGCGGGCGGACGGCTTCGCGCATCTGGGCGCCGCCTCGATGCGCGAGCTGCTGCGGCGGCACGGCTTTCCCGAGGCGCCCGCGGCGTGGCGACGCTTCGCGTCGAGCTGGAACGATCTCGGTCTCGACCGCTACATGGCCGATGGCGGCCGCTACCGCCGCCGCCGTCACGCCACCTTCTCGATCGCGGCCGGGCGCATCGAGCGCAAGCCGCATCAGCCGCACTACCAGAGCCGCGACGACAACATGCTCAACGGCGGCGTCGAACGCTGGTTCAAGCCGGTCAGCGACGGCATCGGCCGCGACCCGGTGCTGCACGCGATCCTCGCCGCCCGCGACGCCTGCTTCACCGCGCTGACGCCGCCGGCGGCGCGGCCCTCGGCCTGGCACGTCGAGCTGCACCAGTTCCGCATCGAGGCGGAGCCGGGACGGATCGGCAAGCCGACGCCGGAGGGCCTGCACCGCGACGGCGTCGACTGGGTGCTGGTGCTGCTGATGGCGCGCGAGAACGTCGAGAGCGGCGAGACCAGCATCCACGACCTGCAGAGGCG
>CAXTNB010000311.1:0-3750 GCA_964245385.1 uncultured Acetobacteraceae bacterium
GCGTGAGGGCTGGCGGCGACCGCGGCGAGCGGGCGTGCCGACGGCAGCGCGCGATCGACGAAGGGGCGGACCGCGCGCTGCATCGCCTGCACCGCGCTGAATTCCACCGGACGCAGCACCCGCTCTCCGGCGAGGCTCGCCGCCAGCGCCGCCTCCGGGCTCATCCCGCGCGCCGCCAGACGGGCGAGCGTGCTGTCGGCGAGCCTGCCGTCCGGGCGCAGCGGCGAGAAGATCGGGGCGATGCCGCAGGCCTCGAAGCCGAGCAGGGCATCGGCCGGACCCGGAACCGACAGGCCGGTCTCGATCGCGGGCGCAGCGTCGCGCGAGGTCGCGCCCGACGGCGCCCCCGGCCGCCACGCCGCCAGCGCGCGCGCCGCCAGCCCCGGGACGGCGACCCCGCGAGAGGGCGGCCGGTCGTCCCCGTCGCCGCCGGGTCGGCCGGAGCGGACGCAGCCGGTGGCGAGCGCCATCAGGCAGGCCGCGGTGTCGCGCGCGGCGTCGCTGTCGTAGTCGAGCCCGAGCCGGGCCAGGCAGCTATCGAGGTTGCCGAGCAGCAGGCGGCCCGGTCCGCTGCCGCCGCGGCCCAGCAGCCGCAGCGCCTCGACCATGGTGGCGACGGCGCAGACCATGCCGTCGAGGTCGAACCCGTCGCCGGGCTGCGCGAAGGCGGCGAGGTTGAGCACGAAGGCGGGCTTGTCGGGATGCGGCACCTGCCAGACCGGCAGGTCGGGACAGGCGGCGCGGCGCAGCAGCAGCAGGCTCAGGCGCCCGGCGAGGTCCGGACCGGCGGCGGGCGCGTCGGCCAGCGGCGCGATCCAGCGCGCTGCCGCCTGTGCCAGCGCCACCGCCGCGTGGCCGGGCGCCAGCTCCGCCAGCGCCGCCGCGGCGTCGTCGTCCCAGTCCGCCGGCAGGGTGACCGGACGCGTCGCCGAGTCCGGGTCCGCACCGGCGGAGACGCGGCGCATGCGCACCCCGTTCCAGTGCGCGGCGATGCGCGCGCGGCCGCCGCGCGCGGCGCGCCGGAGCGGCTCGGGAGGGCTGGCGGCGACGGTCGGGGAAGCTTCCATGCCGGTCATGCTACGCGCCGGCCGGCACGATCCCAAGCTGTATGTTGGTGTCCGAGCGGTGGAAGCGCCACAGCATGTTGTGGATATCCGGGATAACTCGGCGGCGACCGGGATCCCCGCGGGGCCGGATGGACCGCCCTCGCGGGGATGCGTATATCTCTCGCCATGACCAGCATCGGCACGCGCCTGTTCACCATGCTCAGGGGACGACTGATCGGGACCGATCCCGACGGCCGCAGCTACTACCAGGAGCGGCGCACGAGCCGGGTCGGCGGACGGCGGGTGCGTCGCTGGGTGATCTACCGCCCCGGCGAGGATCCCTCGGCGGTGCCGGCCGAGTGGTGGAACTGGCTGCACCATTCCGACGACGCGCCGCTGCCGGTGGCCGTGCGTCAGCCCTGGCAGCTGCCGTTCCAGCCCAACCGCACCGGCGATCCGGAGGGGTATCGGCCGCCCGGCAGCGACTATCTCGGCGGCCGGCGACGGCCGTCCCGCGGCGACTACGAATCCTGGTCCCCCGACGCGTGAGCGACACCGCTTCGGCCAGGCCGCCGGGTGCCGCGCGCCGGCATGATCCGGTCGAGCTGCTGGCCGGCGTCGTGGTGCTGGCGCTGCTGGCGGCGCTGATCGTCGGCGCCGTGCTCGGCAACGGCCGCCGCAGCCAGACCGGCACCGTGCTGACCGCGCAGTTCGACCATATCGACGGGCTCGATGTCGGTGCCGACGTGCGCATGGCCGGCGTCACCGTCGGCCAGGTGCTGCGCGAGACCGTCAACCCGAAGGACTACCAGGCGGTCGTCACCCTGACCGTGCGGCCGGACATCAGGCTGCCGACCGACAGCTCGGCGGTGGTCACCTCCGACAGCCTGCTCGGCGGCAAGTACCTGGCGCTGGCGCCGGGCGGGGCGGACAGCGTGCTGGCGCCCGGCGGCCGCATCACCCAGACCCAGGGAGCGATCAGCCTGGAGCAGCTGCTCAGCAAGTTCATCTTCACGGTCACGGACTCGATGACCAAGAAGCAGCCGGCATCCGCGGCGCCGGGGTCGCCCCAGGAGCCGCCGAAGCCGCCCGCCGGAGCGGCGCCGTCCGGGCCATGACCGTGCGCTGGCCGCAACCCGACGGCACGCCGATCGCCTGCCGCGAGAAGCTCCGCGTGCTGGAGGAGAACCAAGCCGAGCTGCAGTCGGTGCTGCGCGACGCCTTCGAGGACGCCGTGCTGATGGGCGTGGACGGCGCGGTGATGCGGCGGATCCTGGTGGCGATGGTGGAGTCGCTGGAGATGCCGGGCGCCGCGCGGGAGGCGGGCGGCCCGTCGCGCGCATGAGGCCGCCGGGTCGGGTGGCGTGGCTGCTGGCACTGCCGCTGTGCAGCGCAGCGGCGGCGGCGGCGGAGCCGGTCACGCCGCCGCCGATGTATCCGCCGGAGACCTGGCAAGGCCGCTCGGCGGCGATCGTGCGCGTGCTCGACAAGCTCGACGCGCACGTCGAGACCCTGACCATCCCGGTCGGCCAGAGCGGCAGCTACAAGAGCCTCGGCATCGCGATTCGCAGGTGCCTGCAGCATCCGCCGGGACTGCCGCCCGATGCCGCCGCGGTGCTCAGCGTGCGCGACGCCAACGCCGCCGCCACGCCGTTCGAGGGCTGGATGTTCTCGGCCGAACCCTTCGTCGCCGTGTTCGAAAGTCCGGTCTACGGCGTGCAGCTGGTCTCCTGCGGCGGCGGCGATGCGGCACCGGCGGCCCCCGCGCTGCCGCCGCCGGTCGCGGCCAGGCCCGCGGAGGGCGATCCCACGGCGGCGCCCGCCGACGAGGCCGCACCCGACGCCGAACCCAGCCCGGTATATCCTTCCGGCGCGCCGCCGCCGCCGCTGCCGCCGGACGCGGCGCCGCCCGACTGAGGCCCGTGCAACCGTGCCGGTAGCCGATGGTTCTTCACCCATGACGCAGCAGCCCGCCCACGCCGTCCGTCCGCCGCTGCCCGGGCCCGGCGAGGCGGCCTTCCTGCTGGATTTCGACGGCACCCTGGTCGACATCGCGCCCGCGCCGGAGCTGGTGCAGGTGCCCCCCGGCCTGGCGCAGACGCTGCGGCACCTGCGCGCCCGCTGCGGCGACGCCCTGGCCCTGGTCACCGGCCGGCCGATCGCGCAGGTCGACGCCTTCCTGCCGGACGTCCCGTTCGCGGTGGCCGGCGAGCACGGCATCGCGATACGCCACGCGCCCGGGGCGCCGGTGCAGCGGCCGGCGCTGCCGCCCGTGCCGCCGCAGTGGCTCGATGCCGCCGAGACGCTCGCGGCCGGCCACGCCGGGGTGCGGGTCGAGCGCAAGGCGACCGGCTTCGTGCTGCATTTCCGCGCCAACCCGCCGGCCGGTGCTGCGCTGAAGCAGGCCGCCGACGCCCTGGTCGCGGGATCCGCCGGACGCTTCCACGTGCAGTCGGCGAAGATGGCCTGGGAGATCCGCCCCTCGGGCATCGACAAGGGTACCGCGGTGCGCGCGCTGATGCGGCAGGCGCCGTTCGCCGGCAGGCGGCCGGTGTTCGTGGGCGACGACGTCACCGACGAGGACGGCATCGCCGCCGCGATCGCGCTCGGCGGCACCGGCTACCGTATCCCCAGCGACTTCGCGGGCCCCGCGGAGCTGCGCCGCTGGCTCGGCGAGCTGGCCGAGGGCGAGGCGCGCACGGGG
>CAXTNB010000312.1:0-3749 GCA_964245385.1 uncultured Acetobacteraceae bacterium
TCGGCTGCGGCGTCACCACCGGCATCGGCGCGGTGCTGTTCACCGCCAAGGTGGAGACCGGCAGCACCGTGGTGGTGTTCGGCCTCGGCGGCATCGGGCTGAACGTGATCCAGGGTGCGCGCATGGTCGGCGCCGGCATGATCGTCGGCGTCGACGTCAACCCCGCACGCGAGGCGATGGCGCGGCGCTTCGGCATGACCCACTTCGTCAATCCCCGCGATCTCGGGCCGGACGCCGACCTGGTGGGCCACCTCGTCGAGCTCACTGGCGGCTGTGCCGACTACTCGTTCGAGTGCGTCGGCAGCACCACCCTGATGCGCCAGGCGCTGGAGTGCACGCATCGCGGCTGGGGGGTCTCGACCGTGATCGGCGTCGCCGGCGCCGGCCAGGAGATCTCCACCCGTCCGTTCCAGCTGGTCACCGGCCGGCGCTGGATCGGTTCGGCGTTCGGCGGCGCCCGCGGACGCACCGACGTGCCCAGGATCGTCGACTGGTACATGGACGGCCGGATCAACATCGACGAGCTGATCACCCACCGCCTGCCGCTGGAGCGGATCAACGAGGGCTTCGAACTGATGACGCGCGGCGAGAGCATACGCAGCGTCGTGGTGTACTGAGCGATGGCCCTGACCGTGCGCGGCGAGCACCGCTGCTTCGACGGCCGCCTCGGCTTCTACAGCCGGCCTTCCGCCGCACTCGGGCTGGAGGCGCGCTTCGCCGTGTTCCTGCCTGCCCAGGCGCTGGCGGGGCAGGCGGTGCCGGCGCTGTACGCGCTGGCCGGCCTGACCTGCGACGAGCAGAGCTTCGTCACCAAGTCCGGGATCCTGCGCGCCGCCGCCGCACACGGGCTCGCGGTCGTCGCCCCCGACACCAGCCCGCGCGGTGCGGCCATCGCCGGCGAGGACGAGGACTGGGATTTCGGCACCGGTGCGGGGTTCTACCTCGACGCCACCGAGCCGCCCTGGTCGTCGCACTACCGCATGGGCAGCCACGTCTCGCGCGAGCTGCCCGACTGGGTGGAGTCGGCGTTCCCGGTGGCGGCCGACCGTCGCGGCGTCATCGGCCACTCCATGGGCGGTCACGGCGCGCTGGTGCTGGGGCTGCGCGAGCCGGAGCGCTGGCGGTCGGTCTCCGCGCTGTCGCCGATCGCCCATCCGGCGGCGGTGCCGTGGGGCGAGAAGGCGTTCTCGCGCTATCTCGGCGCCGACCGCACGAGGTGGGCGGCGCACGATGCCTGCCTGCTGCTGCGCGCCGGCCACACCCGACCCGACAGCATCCTGGTCGATCAGGGCGAGGCGGATCAGTACCTCGCCGAGCAGCTGCGTCCCGAAGCGCTGTCGCAGGCGGCGGAGCTGTCCGGCCAGGCGCTCACCCTGCGGCGGCACCCCGGCTACGACCATTCCTACTGGTTCGTGCAGAGCGTGATCGCCGACCAGCTGTCGCACCACGCCCGCCTGCTGCAGCGCTGACCATCCGGCATCCGCTGCCCGCGCGGCCTCGCCGCGAACCGGCTTGACGCCAGCATTTCCGTCTCATTAACTGTACGACACGACGAAGATCGAGATGTTCGTCCGATCCGGCGACGCCGCGCGGCGTCGGCTACGGGTGCCGCATGATCTGCCGGTCCAAGCAAGGGGAACTCGATGTCGCGCTACCTGAAGCGTCGCCTGGCCATCTCGGTCGCATCCGTCCTCACCGCGCTGTCGCCCGCCCTATGGTCGAGCGCGCCCGCGCGCGCGGCGGCACCCTCCGACGTCTCGGTCGGCGACCCGCTGGCGCTCACGGTCTACCTGCCGGTGCAGAACGAGGCCGCCGCCGAGGCCGCCGCCCGCGCCATCCAGACGCCGGGCAGCCCGACCTATCACCAGTTCCTCAGCGTGCCGCAGTTCGTCGCCCAATACGGCGCCACCGACAACCAGATCGCCAACGTCGAGGCGATCCTCGAGGGACTCGGCTTCACCATCGAGTACGTCTATCCGAACCACCTGGCGATCGAGGCGGTCAGCCTCGCCGGCACCGCGCAGAGCGCGCTGGGCCTGACGCTGAAGCACTTCACCGTCAACGGGCGCAGCGGCATCGCCTCGACCACGCCGATGCGCATGCCGCCGGCGCTGGCCGGGCTGATCCGCGGCATCGGCGGCTTCGACACCGTCACCCACGCCAGGCCGCGGCACGTGGTCGCCGCGCTCGGCGCCGCCGCCGCCGCGCCGCGCGCGGTCGCCGGCGCCCTGGTCGGCGGCACGCCCGGCAACTACCTGCCGGCGGATTTCGAGAAGTTCTACGACGTGACGCCGCTGTCCCAGCTCGGCCTCACCGGCCGCGGCAGCACCATCGGCATCGTGACGCTGAACGACTTCAAGACCTCCGACGCCTACCTGTTCTGGAGCCAGATCGGCCTGGACGTGTCGTCGTCGCGGATCACCAAGATCAACGTGGACGGCGGCGAGACCGCGAGCACCAACAACGCCGACGGCGAGGGCGAGACCGACCTCGACGTCGAGGAGTCCGGCTCGATCGCGCCGGACGCCAACGTGCGCGTCTACATCGCGCCGAACATCAGCACCGCCAACTTCATCAACGGCTTCGAGGCGGCGGCGTCGGAGAACATCGCCGACACCATCTCGTCCAGCTGGGGCGAGGCGGAACTCGACTACTTCTACAACCAGGCGACCCAGACCACCGGCGACAGCTTCCTGCTGGAGGCGTTCCACGACGCCTTCCTCGAGATGGCGCTGCAGGGCCAGACGGTGTTCATCGCCGCCGGCGATTCCGGCTCGTTCGACACCGTGGACGAGTGCGCGGCGTACGGCACCCCCACGCCCAGCACGCCGGTGTGCAGCGCGCCGTTCAGCGTCGACCATCCCTCCAGCGACCCGCTGGTCACCGCCGCCGGCGGCACCACGCTACCGTTCTCGATGACGCTCAGCAGCGGCATCCTGCTGACCGTCGCCAAGGAGCAGGCCTGGGGCTGGGACTACATCTCCAACGAGGCGGCGGCGCAGGGCAAGTCGTCCGTGATCGGCGTACCGGACGTGTTCTCGACCGGCGGCGGCGGCGGGGTCAGCTCGTACTGGGCGCTGCCCTGGTATCAGGGCGACACCAAGGGCATCACCTCCACCAAGTCCGACCAGAACCTCACCGAGAACACCGGCTCGGGCAACATCGTGCAGTACGTGCTGCCGGCCAACTTCACCGGCCGCAACACGCCCGACATCTCCACCAACGCCGACCCGGAGTCCGGCTACCAGTACATCGAGGAAGGCGCGGTCTCGAACTTCTACGGCGGCACCAGCTTCGTGGCGCCGCAGCTCAACGGCGTGAACGCGCTGTTCGTCCAGGCGCTGGGCGGCCGCGTCGGCCAGATCAGCCCGGCGATCTACCAGCTCGGCAACCTCGCCACCACCGACATCGCGCTGGGCGACAACTGGGGCTACGACGCCATCGCCGGCTACGACAACGCCGCCGGCGCCGGCACCCTCGATGCCACCCGTCTGCTGATCGGCCTGCTGAACCTGCGGGTCGGCCTGCAGTGAGGGCGAGCCGCCGCTGCCGCCGGGTTCAGATGATGCCCCGGGGCTGCACGACCTGCTCGATCAGCTCGTTCTTCTGGCGGGCCAGCAGCGCCTGGTCGCTCGGGCCCGGATCGCGGGCCGGGCGCGGCTCGGAGTCCGCAGCCGGATCGAGCGACGCGGCGTTGAACTGAGGTCCGGTGATCAGGGCGGTGAGCACCGCGACCGCGACCTCGCGGC
>CAXTNB010000313.1:0-2450 GCA_964245385.1 uncultured Acetobacteraceae bacterium
CGCTGGACCTGGTGCTGACCTATGGCGGCGGCAAGCCGGTGGTCGAGGCCTACGCCGCACTCGGCGCCACCGCCTGCGTGCCGATCTACAACGCGCTCGATCCCGCCACCCACCATCCGGTGGCGGCGGATCCGCGGTACGCCGCCGACCTGACCTTTCTCGGCAACCGGCTGCCCGATCGCGAGGCGCGGGTCGAGCGCTTCTTCCTGCACCCCGCCGCCCTGGTGCCGGAGGCGCGCTTCCTGCTCGGCGGCTCCGGCTGGGACGACAAGCCGGTGCCCCCCAACCTGGCCAAGCTCGGCCACGTCCCCACCGGCTCGCACAACGCGCTGAACGCGAGTGCCCGCATGGTGCTCAACATCAGCCGCGACAGCATGGCCTCGACCGGCTTCTCGCCGGCGACGCGCGTGTTCGAGGTCGCCGGCGCCGGCGCCTGCCTGATGAGCGACGGCTGGGCCGGGCTGGAGCTGTTCCTGGCACCTGGCGAGGAGGTGCTGGTGGTGCGCGACGGCGCCGACGTGGTCGAGGCGGTGCGCGGGGTGAGCGCCACCGACGCGTCGCGCATCGGTGCCGCCGGGCGTCGGCGCGTGCTGGCCGAGCACACCTACGACCGCCGCGCGGTGGCGCTCGACCGCGTGCTGCGCCAGGCGCTGGCGCGGCGCCGGCCTGGTGCGCGCGCGTGAGGATCGTCGTGCTCGGGCTGTCGTTGAGCTCGTCCTGGGGCAACGGGCACGCGACGACCTACCGGGCGCTGCTGCGCGGCCTGTCCGGGCTCGGCCACCGGGTGCTTTTCCTCGAGCGCGACGTGCCGTGGTACGCGGCGCACCGCGACCTGCCGGCGCCGGATTTCTGCGCGCTCGCCCTGTACCGCGACCTGCAGGAGCTGCGGATCCGCTTCGCCGCCGACCTCATCGAGGCGGACGCGGTCCTGGTCGGCTCCTACGTGCCGGACGGCGTCGCGGTGCTGGAGCTGGTGCTGTCGGTCGCCGGCGGCCTGCGCGCCTTCTACGACATCGACACCCCGGTGACGCTGGCGGCACTCGGTCGCGGCGACTGCGCCTACCTGACCGCCGCACAGGTGGCGCGGCTCGACCTCTACCTGTCTTTCTCCGGCGGCCCGGTGCTGTCGCAGCTGTCGCAGCGATACCGCGCGCGCAGGCCGCGCGCCTTCTACTGCGCCGTGGACGAGACCCGCTACCTGCCGCAGCCGCAGGCGCCGCGCTGGGACCTCGGCTACCTCGGCACCTACAGCGCCGACCGCCAGCCGGCGCTGCGGCGGCTGCTGCTGGAGCCGGCGCGACGGCTGCCGGATCGCCGGTTCGTGGTCGCCGGGCCGCAATATCCGCCCGAGACCGACTGGCCGGACAACGTCGAGCGCATCGAGCACCTGCCGCCCGACGCGCACGCCGGGTTCTACGCGGCGCAGCGCTTCACCCTCAACGTCACCCGCGCCGACATGATCGCCGCCGGCTGGTCGCCGAGCGTGCGGCTGTTCGAGGCGGCCGCCTGCGGCACGCCGATCGTCAGCGACCGGTGGGACGGGCTGGACGCCCTGCTGCCGGACGGCGAGGCGATCCTGATCGCCGACGACGCCGAGGCGGTGGTCGAGGCGCTGTCGATCGACGAGGCGCGGCGCCGCGCGATCGCGGCGCGGGCGCGGGCGATCGTGCTGGCCGGCCACACCGGTCTGGCGCGCGCGCGCGAGCTGGAGCGACACCTGGCCGAGGCGTCGTCTCAGAGGTAGTAGCGCAGCAGCAGGGCGTGAATCAGCACCGGCAGGCCGAGCAGCGGGAACAGCAGCACGAGCCGGCGCGGCGCCGCCGGCCACCGTGCCGGCGCGGCCGATGCCGGAGCGAGTGCCACCAGCATCAGCGCCGGCGGGATGAAGTAGCGCCCCTGCAACCCCTCGATCGCCGCGGCACCCGTCGCGGTCCAGGTCAGGTACTGCACCAGCATCACGCCGCCGACCGCGGCCAGGATGCCGAGCAGGCCGGCCCACGCGGCCGGGCGCCAGCGCGGCGTCGGCCGCGAGGAGCGCCGGCCGCCGAAGCCCAGCAGCAGCGCCGCCGCCAGGATCAGGCAGGCGAGCGCGTGGTAGGCATCCGGCAGGTCGACATCCAGCCAGCCCGGCTCGCCGATGAAGCTGCGCAGCAGCGCCGGCCCGTGCGCGCGCGCGGTCGCGGCCAGGATGGAGAACACCCGCCAGGGGGCGGCGATCAGGCCGCGCGCCTGCGCCGCCGGCGACACCGGCAGCACGACGTGGGGTCCGTTCAGCAGCGCCCAGCCCAGCACGGCCGCGAGGATCGCGGCGACGGCGGCGAGCCGCGATCGCAGCGGCGCCCGCGCCGCCAGCAGCACCAGGGCGAAGCCGGCATAGGGCGGTCGCGCCATGCCGACCATCGCCAGCAGCAGGGTCGCGGCGAGCAGCTCCGCGGCGGAGCCCTGACGAC
>CAXTNB010000313.1:2460-3748 GCA_964245385.1 uncultured Acetobacteraceae bacterium
GGCCCGTCCTGCGACGCCGCCGCGGTCAGGCTCAGCGACATCGGCAGCAGCAGCAGCGTGAACGGCCAGGGCGCGGTCGCGCCGGCGAGCGCGATCGCGGCCGTGCCGAGCAGGATCGTCGTCGCGGCGGCCGCGAGCCGCGCCGCCAGGACTCCCTGCAGCACCGTCATGTGCAGGCCGCGGGCGACGGAGAGCGCGAGGGCCTGCGGCAGGTAGAAGCAGGGCGGATAGATCGCGGTGTTGGGAAAGCCGCGCGGGATCGGCCTGCCCCAGCCTTCGCGCCGGTACATGCCGCGCGACACCTTCTGGCCGACGTGGAACGGGATCGCCGAGAACCGCCCGGCCGCGCGCGGCAGCCCGCAATCGATCCATCCGCCCTGCTCCCCGTCCGGCAGACGCTGCGCCAGCAGGCCGAGATGGCTGATCTGGTCGGCGCGATACAGGTGGTTTGCCTCGTCGGCGTTCTGGAACGGCGGCATCGTCGGCGCCACCAGCAGCGCCGCCGGGGCCGCGAACAGCAGGTAGAACAGGGCGGCGAGCGGCAGCCGTCTCATGGGCGTGCGGGACCGGCGCGGCGGGCGAGAACACGTGCAGCCGGGGAGATCCTCGACGCGGGGCAGCGGCTCATCGTGGCGTCGCCGCCGGCGCCGCGCCGCTGATCGGGATGAGCGGGTGGCGCCACGAGGTGCTCATGAAGTTGCCTTCGCACCCGCTGGCGGATCAGCCGGTCAGCAGCAGGGCCGCCAGGGCGAGCAGCAGCGCCGGCGGCGTCACCACCGCGCCGAGCCTGAGGAACTGCCAGAACCCTACCTCCTCGCCGTCGCGGCGCAGTGCCGCGAGCCACAGGATGGTCGCGAGCGAGCCGGTGATCGAGAGGTTCGGCCCGAGGTCGACGCCGATCAGCGAGGCGCCGACCACGGAAGCGGGGGGTCGTGCCTGGGCGATGGCGCCGGCGGCGATCAGGCCGGCCGGCAGGTTGTTGATCAGGTTCGACGCGACGGCGAGGACGACGCCGGCGGCGCCGGCGGCCGTCCTCGCATCGTGCCGCGCCGCCTGGTGCACCAGCTGGGCCAGCCGCCTCAGCAGCCCGGTATGGTCCACCCCCTCGACCAGCACGAACAGCCCGGCGACCAGCGGCAGCACCGCCCAGGAGACGCCGCGCAGCACCGGCCAGGGCGACTCGCGGTTCAGCGCCAGCACCGCGATCAGCGCGGCGACGCCTGCCAGGACGGTCGGCAGGCCGAGCCGGACGCCGAGCGAGGACGAGACCAGCAGCGCGATCGCGGTC
>CAXTNB010000314.1:0-3747 GCA_964245385.1 uncultured Acetobacteraceae bacterium
GCATGCCGGGCGCTGATGCCGGGGATACGCGGCGCGCCGTTCGGCCACCTCGGCGACGGCAACATCCACTTCAACCTGGTGCAGCCCGAGGCGATGCCGCGCGCCGCCTTCCTCGCCCGCGACCACGAGCTGATGGACGCGGTCTGCGCGGTGGTGCGCACGCTCGACGGCTCGTTCTCCGCCGAGCATGGCGTCGGCCGGCTCAAGACCTACATGATGCAGGACTGGCGCGGCGGCGCCGAGCTGGACACCATGCGCCGGATCAAGCAGGCGCTCGATCCGCGCGGACTGTTCAACCCCGGCAAGCTGCTGCCCGGATGAGCGCGGCATAGGAGGCGAGCTTGGCCGAGCCCTGGCAGGCGCTGGACGCGATCGGGCTGCTGCCCGACATCGAGATCGACCCCGCCACCGCGGCGCTGCAGCTGGCACGCCTCGACGCCCCGCTCGCCGACTGGCACGCGGCGTCGGCGCATCTCTCCGAGCTCGCGCGCGAGGCGGCCGGTATCGGCGCCGTGCTGTCGGGCCGCAGCGGCGAGGCACGGGTCGGCGCGCTCGCCGGGCTGATCCACGCCCGCTTCGGCTATCGCGGCGACAGCGAGACCTACGACGACCTCGACAACGCCAACCTGATCCGCGTCATCGAGCGGCGCCGCGGGCTGCCGGTGGCGCTCGGCATCCTGTGGCTGCACTGCATCCGTGCCGCCGGCTGGGACGGGCACGGCGTCGACTTTCCGGGCCACTTCCTGGTGGCACTCGCCGCACCCGCGTCGGACGGAGCGGCCGAGCGGCCGGCGCGGCGGCCGCGCCCGGGTGCGGTGGTGATCGACGCCTTCGGCGGCGGCGCCACCCTCGACACCGGCGACCTGCTGGCGCTGCTGCACCGGACGCACGGCGCCGACACGCCGCTGGCCGCCGGCATGCTCCGGCCGATGCGCACCCGCGACGTGCTGCTGCGCCTGCAGCGCAACCTGGTGCAGCGTCGCCGCAGCGCCGGCGCGTCGGAGGCGGCGCTGCGATCGCTGCAGGGCATGCTGTGCATCGCGCCCGACGAGGCCGGCAACTGGCTCAACGCCGCCGACCTGCATCGCGAGCTCGGCCACGCCGCCGACGTGATCCGCTGCCTCGAGCGCTTCCTCGCCCTGGTGCCGCAGAGCGAGGCCTCCAGCTTCGCGCGCGCGCAGCTCGATGCGCTGCGTCGAGGGGGACGATCCCCGTAAGGACGAGGCCAGGGCGCTGCCCTGGACCCGCCGGGGCCTGAGGCCACAGGCGCCCATCCGGTGGTCGCCGGGCCTCGGGGTCAGGACCGGGCCAGCCAGCGCCGGCGTGGTGGGCGGCTGGTCGGCGGAGGGTCGGGCTCGGCCACGGCCCGCGCGGCGGCCTCTCGCCAGCTTGCCTCGGCGCGCTCGGGATCGGCCTGCGCGCGCAGGCCGAGCAGGAACTCCAGGCCGTCGCGCTCGGTGTCGCGGAACAGCGTGCACTCCAGCCGCAGCACGCCGAACGCCGCCAGCTCGGCCAGCAGCAGGCACAGGCGGCGCGGCGTGAACACCCAGCAATGCACGTCCTGGTAGCGGCCGCTGTCGCGCACCTCGCGGCAGACCTGCTCCGCCCAGCGATAGCGGCCGGCATCGACCAGCGGCGGCGGCGGCGGCCGCCCGGCCCACGCCGCCGCGGTGTCGACCTCGACCACGTGCAGGAAGTAGTCGGCGATCCTCGCCAGCGACGGCGCGCGCGCGGCCGCCGCGTGCGCCGCCAGCAGGTCGGCCAGGCCGCTCTCGGCGCGGTGGTGGTCGAAGCAGAACCGCTTGTCGGGCAGCACCAGCCGGATCTCGCCCTGTGCCGACAGCGCCCGGCCGAGCGCCTGCAGCCAGCCGATCAGGTCTGGCACGTGCTCGGCGACGTGCGAGGCGACCACGTAGTCGACCGCACCGTGGCGCCGCACCAGCCCGTCGAGGCCGCCCTCGTCCCAGACCCAGTCGATCTCCATGATCGCCTCCGCGCGCACCCCGGCGTCGTCGGCGTACTTGGCGCGCAGCGTCGCCGTGTCGGCATGGTCGACGTACAGCACCCGCCCCATCTCGCGGCGGACCACGGGGCGGTCGAGCGGGCCGATCTCGACGCCGAGCAGCCGCTCGAGCGCGAGCCCCTCCAGCAGCGCTGCGTTGCGCGGCCGCCCGCTAATGCACGTAGACCCTGACCTCGGGCGCCTTCACCGCCGGATCCGACAGCGCCGTCAACTCCACCTGTGCCGACGTCGCGCCGTCGGCGGCGATGGCGCCGGCGACCGGACGACCCTGCAGCGCCACCGCGGCGCGCAGCGAGGCGGCCTGCGCCGCCGGCGAGGATGCGACCGGCGCCACGCTCTCCACCGTGAACAGCACGTTGGGCTTGCGCGACAGCGCCTGCGCCACCGCCGTGCGCAGATCCGGCTGCCAATCCTGTTCCGGCCGGCCCGATCGCACCACGAACAGCGGCGGGATCGGCCTGACGGTGCTGACCACCGGCGGCGGGGCGCGCGGCACCGGCGCGCGGCCGGCGTTGCGGTCGAAGCTGCGCTGGTCGATCAGGTTGCAACCGGCCGGCAGGACGCAGCAGGACAGGATGGCGAGCGCGCGTGCGGCAGGGTTCGACATGGCGCGGCAGGCTCGCAGGGATCGACCATCGCGGCAAGGCAAGCCGGCTTGCCGCACCCGGCGCGCCCCACCTATAGCTTCACCGATGTCACGCAGCCTCGGCACGTCACCGGCGCCGGGCCCGGGCGCGGATCCTGCGGCGGACCTGGCGCCGGATGATCGCGCCCTGGCCGCGGCACTTCATCTGGCGCTGGCACGCCAGCCGCATCGCGGCAGTCACGCGGCGGGCATGGTCGAGGTCGCCAGCGTGCTTTGGAGCCGCTTCCTGCGCTTCGACTCCGGCGACCCGCGCTGGCCGGACCGCGACCGCTTCGTGGTGTCCGCGGCCCGCTTCGCGCCGCTGCTGCGCGCGCTGCTGGCGCTGAGCGCGGACGCGGCGCCGGGCGACGCGGCCGCGACGGAGGCCGCGGCCGGCCCGCTGCTCGGCTTCGGACAGCATCCCGGCGTGGAGATGGCGGTGGGACCGGCCGGCCAGGGCATCGCCACCGCCGCCGGGATGGCGATGGCGGAGCGGATCCTGGCGGCGCGCTTCGGCCACTCGCTGGTCGATCATCGCAGCTGGGTGCTGGCCTGCGAGACCGATCTCTCCGCCGGCGTCGCCCTGGAGGCGGCGGCGCTCGCCGGCCAGATGCGGCTCGACCGGTTGACCGTGCTGTTCGAGCTCGACCTGCGCGGCGAGGCGGCGGCGGCGGATCCCGACACCGCGCGGTTCGATCCGATGGCGCGCTTCGCCGCCTGCGGCTGGGCGGTGCGGCAGGTGGATGCGCACGATCCCGAGGCGATCGGCCAGGCGATCGCCAGCGCCGTCCGGGGACGCAAGCCGAGCCTGATCGCCTGCGTCGTGCACCGCGGCACCTCGCCGGACCGCGCGGGCGATCCGGAGCTGCGGGCGGTCCCGTGCGAGGCCTGGCGCGTGCGCGGGCGACGCGGCAACGGCGCCCGGCGCGGCTGGCTCAAGCGCCTCGCGCGACACCGCGACCGCGACGAGTTCGCCCGCGTCCACGGCGGCGGCCTGCCCGAGCAGTGGAGCCGGTCATGGCGCGAGGCCTGGCGTCAGCCGAAGCTCGAGGCGGAGGCCCAGGGAGCAGAAGAAAGAGCTCAATTTCTAAGCGACGGC
>CAXTNB010000315.1:0-1774 GCA_964245385.1 uncultured Acetobacteraceae bacterium
AGGTCACGCGCGACGGCGGCTTCCCGCCGGTGGTGCTGCAGCCGATCGACTTCGTCGGCCTCTGGCAGGCCAAGCGCGGTGCTGCGGCCAGCAACGCGGCGCAGGTGTCTACCCAGACCGGCCACGCCTGAGCCGGCGCCGCCGCAGACCCGCCGCGGCCGGGGGTCCCGGCTCCCGGCTGCTAGCCGATCTTGCTGTCCCGGCCGTGCACGGCGGCCGGCGGGGTGGTGGCTTCCACCGCGGTGAACGCCTCGAGGATCTTGTAGGTGTGCGCGGCACCGCGCGGCACGATCCAGGAATCGCCCGGGTTGAGCAGGATCACCTGCCCCTCGCTGTGCAGCTCGGCGCGGCCGGCGACGACGTAGCCGGCGCAGTCGTACTCGCGCGCGGCGGCCGGCTTGGCCTGCTCGGTCGGCGGCTCGTCCTTCCACAGGCGCATCGACAGGTTCTTGCCGGTGGCGAGGTAGACCTGCCCGTCCGGCCCCTTGGGCGAGTGGCTGCTGTCGATCTTGATGACGGTGGTGTCGCCCATCTCGGTCTTTCCCTGCATGACCCTGGGCGAACGCCCGCCGGAGAGGCGGGTTGCGGGGAGGCTAGCGGGTGTCCTCGGTGCGCAGCCTGAACAGCATGCCGGGCGCCCGCACGCCGAGCTCTCCCGCCAGCGGGCCCTGCTCCGGCCCGCGCAGCAGCACGTGCTCGCTCGCGGCGTTGGTGGCGAGGCCGCCGCTGGTGACGGCGTCGAGCCGGCAGCCGCCCTGCTCGCAGCGGAAGCTGCCGTCCAGCCCCGCACTGCCCAGTCGCGAGATGCCGAGCCAGCTATCGACCAGCGCCCCGTCCTGGTCGGTCAGCAGCGAGAGCCGGCCCTCCAGCGGCTGGTTGTCGATGGTCAGCGCCACCGGATAGTCGTGCGCCGCCACCGGCAGCAGGTTGGGCACGTTCAGGTCGGCACCCATGCCGCCCAGCGTCGCCGCCATGCCGTGCAGCGCCCACGACCAGAAGCCGCGAGCGGTCTCGGCGAGCTGCGGGTCGCCCTCGACGTCGGCACCCACGCCGAAGCCGTAGAACACGCCGCCGCGCAGCCGGGTGCCGAGCCTCTGGCCCAGGTCGGCGGGCGCCGGCGCCGGCCGGAACACCGAGCCGAGGTCGCTGTTCTCGGCCATGTCGGAATACAGGATGGCGCGGATCGTGGTGCGGCTGGCGGAGAACCGGCCCTCGTCGGAGGCCAGCGCGCGGATCAGCTCCTTGCGCGGCGGGCTGCCGGGATCGATGCGCACCGCATCCGGCGCCCGCTTGGACGACTGGTAGATCGCGGTCAGCGCCGAGCCCATCGCGCCGAGGAAGTATTTCTGCTGGTCGCCGAGGGTGGAGAGCGGATCGCGGCTGAACAGGAACCTCTGTCCGGCGAAGCCGGCGCGCTGCGCCACCGTGTAGCCCGGCCAGCAGCCCGACCAGAGCTCGCTGCTCTGCCCGCTCGCCGGCGACAGCCGGACCACCGTGACCCGCTCGCCGGGCGCCAGGGTGGCGCGCAGCTTCACCGCCAGCTTGCGCGCCCACTCGGTGCTGCCGTCGATCATCGTCATGTCGTCGACGTAGACCACCGTCTGGCGCACGCTCGGGGTCGCGCAGAAGGCCGGATCGAGCCCTTCCGGGCCGAACAGGGCGGCGCGCGCCGGCAGCGGCGCCAGCACCGCGAGCATCGCGAGCATCGCGAGCAGCATGGCGACGAGGCCGGCCGGCGGCCGCGGGCGCGTGTCGGACGGCATCCTCATCCTTC
>CAXTNB010000315.1:1784-2785 GCA_964245385.1 uncultured Acetobacteraceae bacterium
CTCGCGCAGCTCCTTGGCGTGGCGCGCCTCGGTCTGCCGGATGCGGGCGTCCGCGACGCGGCGCAGGCGGTGGAAGCGTCGCCAGGCGGTGCGCCGCTGCCCGGTCGCGTCCATGAAGTCGGGATCGATGTCGTGCGCCACGGTGGCGAAGAACACGCCGACCAGCCAGGCCGCGAGGTTGGCCAGCAGCGACAGCAGCACGTCCACGGTGGGATCGGTCTGCACCACCACGTCGGGCCCGAGGATGTTGGGGCCGGCCTGGGCGCGCATCACGTGCAGGGCGGCGACGTAGCGCGAGCCGCCGGCGGCAGCCAGCACCACGCACAGCGCCAGCGTCGCCAGCACCAGCAGGCGCCAGTCGGCGATCCGCTTGATGCGCTCGGCGTGGTGGCCGAAGCGATGCGTCCACTGCTTCAGGATCGAGCCGTGCCCGTGCGAGGCGAAGGCGAGCAGGGCGGCCAGGATCAGGGTGGTGCCGGCGGCGATCGCCGGGATGCCGAAGAACAGGAAGAACACGGTGTAGTTGATCAGCCACTCGGTGACGCCGACGCAGAGCAGCCCGAGGAAGTACACCGGATGGCGCGCCGTCATGGTGGCGCTGCGGTTGCCGTTGGCCTCGCTGTAGCGCCTGAACCGGCTGTCCGCCTTCTCGAACCGCTCCAGCCGCTCGCGGTACTGGTGGCTCTGGCCGGTCTCGCGCTCGATCTGGGCGAGGTCCTCGTCGCGGCGGCGGGTGATCGCCTCGATCTCGGCCTGCAGCCGCCCCGCCGCCTCGATGTCGGCGCGGTGCGGGCCGAGACGCGCATCGAAGACGGCGCGCAGCGCGGCCCACTCCGCCAGCAGCGCGCGCGCCGGGGCGAGCACGGCCACGCGCATCCCGGGCGTGAAGCCGCGCGCATCGAGCTCGACCGCCTGTCCCGCGGCCTCGGCCCGCGCCGCCTCCGCGCGCGCCGCCTCGGCGAGTGCCGCGGGCGGCAGCAGCAGCGCCCGCGGCACTCGCC
>CAXTNB010000315.1:2795-3385 GCA_964245385.1 uncultured Acetobacteraceae bacterium
ACCCCGATCAGGTAATTGGCGAAGCCGAGCACGAACAGCGCGTTGTACGCCATCAACCCCGACACCAGCGGCCAGTAGGACGGTCGGCCGAACGCCGCCCGTGCGTAGGCGGCGCTGCCCGCCACCGGCAGCAGCAGCGCCCGCGCGCGGGCGGGCGGGAACGCCATCGCCGCCCGGAACGCCTCCTGCAGCGGGTCAGCCGCGTCGGCCGGCTTGCTGCCGGACAGGACGCCGGGAGACGGGACGCCGAGGGCCATGATCGCGTGCTCCGGCCGGACGGTTCAGTAGGAGACGGGTGCGCCGAGCGGCGCGCGCGACACCGCGTCCGGCCGGCGCGCTCGCAGCTGCAGCGCCGCGGGATGCTGCGCCGCGATCCGCAGCGACGACGGACGCGAGGCGATCAGCGACCGGATCGCCCTGACGCTGGGCGAGATCAGGAACTCGACGCGGCGGTTGCGCGCGCGGCCGGCCTCGCTGTCGTCGGGGGCGACCGGCTGACGCTTGCCGACCGCCACCGCCTCGAACCTCGCCGGATCGATGCCGCGCGCCACCAGCGCGCGCACCACCGTCGCCGCGCGGCGACGGTGGTG
>CAXTNB010000315.1:3395-3730 GCA_964245385.1 uncultured Acetobacteraceae bacterium
CATGCCGGCACCGCCGACCTGCCAGCCCTCGCCCCGGCGCCGCGCGGCGACGCGACAGGGCGAGGTTGTAGGCGTCGCTGCCGACCGCGTCGGTGTGGCCGAGCACCGCGACGTGCGAGGCGTCGGGCTCGCGCAGGCGCGCGGCGAGGGCATCGAGCACGGCGGCCGCCTCGGGGCGCGGCCGATCCCGGTCGCTGTCGAAGAACACGCGCGCGTCGTAGGTCAGGCTGGTGACCAGCACGCCGTCCTGCCGCAGACGCACCTCGCGCACCGCGAGCGGGACGTCGCGCGCGGCGGCACCCGCCGGGCCACCTGGGGCGGCGACCGCGGCCGAC
>CAXTNB010000316.1:0-2665 GCA_964245385.1 uncultured Acetobacteraceae bacterium
GCCCAGGCCGGTGGAGCTGCGGGTGACGCTCGGCGAGGCGCTCAGGGTGGGGAACAGGCTGGCGCGCGCCTCGTCGGTGATCGCCTTGGCGGCGCGGTAGTTCGCCTCGAAGTTCTTGACGTTCTGGTTCGACGCGCTGACCTGCGCCTCCAGCCCGTCCAGCACCGGATCGTCGTAGATCGACCACCATCGTCCGCGATCGAGCTCGGCCGCGGCCGGGGTGGCGCGCTGCCAGCCGGGCGGCGGCTGCAGCTCCTTGAAGCGGGCCGAGACGATGGCCCGCGGCCGGTGGTAGTCGGGGCCGACCATGCAGCCGCCCAGGGAGCCGCTCAGGCAGCCGCCGACGGCCGCGACGAGCGCAGCACCCTGCCATCGCGCCGACCGGGCGCGGGACGTGCTTGGCGGTCGCTGTCTCATTCGGCAGGAGCATCCTGTGGCAGTGGGCTGCCGCCCGCGCGGCGTCGCCGCTGCCAGCGTGCGTTCCACCAGTGTCGCATGCGGTCGAGATAGAGATACACCACCGGGGTCGTGTACAGCGTCAGCGCCTGGCTGACGACCAGGCCGCCGACCACCGACAGGCCGAGCGGGCGGCGCAGCTCGTTGCCGTAGCCGTGCCCGAACACCAGCGGCAGCGCGCCGAGTGCCGCGGCGAAGGTGGTCATCATGATCGGCCGGAAGCGCAGCTGGCAGGCCCGCGTGATCGCCTCCAGCGGCGGCAGCCCGTCCAGGCGCTCGGCGCTGAGCGCGAAATCGACCAGCAGGATGGCGTTCTTCTTGACGATGCCGATCAGCAGGATCACGCCGATCATCGCGATCAGCGAGAACTCCTCGCCGAACAGCTGCAGCGCCAGCAGCGCCCCCACTCCGGCCGAGGGCAGGGTGGAGAGGATGGTCAGCGGATGGATGTAGCTCTCGTACAGCACGCCCAGCGTCACGTAGACCGCTGCGAGTGCCGCCAGGATCAGCAGCGGCTCGGTGGCCAGGGTCTTCTGGAACTGTGCCGCGGTGCCGGCGAAGCTGCCGTGGATGGCGCTCGGCATGTGGATCGCGAGCATCGTCTCCTCGATGACCTGCGAGGCGTCGGACAGCGACTTGCCGGCGGCCAGGTTGAACGACACCGTGGCGGCGACGAAGTTGCCCTGGTGGTTGACCTGCAGCGGCGTGGTGGAGCTGACGATCCGGGTCACCGCCGACTGCGGCACCATCGTCTCCACCGACGACGACACCGCCGAGCCGTTGGAGGTGCCGCGGCCGTTGGCCAGGCTGTTGCTGATGCTGTTCTGCAGCGACTGCGCGCTGGTCGACAGCGTGGTGCCGGACTGGGTGCTGCTGACCGAGGGGGCAGCCTGCGAGCTGGTGCCGCCGCCCGGAGTCGCCGTGGTCAGCACCGCCGAGGTCTGGGTGCCGATCGTCTGCGCGCCGGAGCCGCCGCCGCCGGCGTTGCTCGCACTGCTGGGCGAGGCGACCCGTATGGTGTTGCTCGCGGTGCTGCCGTTGGCGGTGCCGCCGGCGGTGCTGACCCAGATCTGCCTGAGGATGTCGGGGCTCTGCCAGAAGCGCGGCGCCACCTCCAGCACCACGTGGTACTGGTTCAGCGCGTTGAAGATCACCGACGCGGTGCGCTGGCCGAAGGCGTCGAACAGGGTGTTGGTGATCAGCTGCGGCGTGAGCTGCAGCTTCGCCGCGGTGTCGCGGTCGATCACCACCTCGGTGGCGGGTCCGCCCTGCTCCACGTCGGAGCTGACGTCGGTGAGCTCGCGGCGCCGCTGCAGCGCGCGCTCCAGCTTCGGCATCCACTCGTAGAGCAGGTCCGACGAGTCCGCCTGCAGCGTGTACTGGTAGTTGGCGTTGCTCTGCCGGCCGCCGGCGCGCACGTCGGCCGCCGAGCGGCAGAAGAACTGCGCCCCGGTCATGTGCGACAGGTGCCGGGTCAGGCGGGCGATGGTCTGGTCGGTGCTGTCGTGGCGGAGATGGATGTCCTTCAGCTGGATGAACGCCATCCCGGTGTTGGAGCCGTGGTCGCCGCCGCCGGTGTAGCCGGACACGCTCTGTATGTCGGGATCGGCCATGATCACCCGCTCGGCGTCGACCAGCTTGGCGCTGATGTTCTGGAACGAGATCGACTGCTCGCCGCGTATGGTGCCGATCAAGAGCCCGACATCCTCGTTGGGGAAGAAGCCCTTCGGCATGGCGCGGAACAGCAGCACGGTGAGCACGATGGTCAGCGGCAGGGTCAGCGCCACCAGCCGGCGGTGGCGCAGCGCCCAGGCCAGGCTGAGCTCGTAGCCCTCCTGCATGCCCCCCAGCGCGATCTCGATGCGCGACGACAGCCCGGCGAAGAAACGCCCGACGCGGCCCACCTGGCGCGGCGCCGGCAGCGCGCCGTGCGGCCGCACCCGCAGCAGCAGCGCGCACATCATCGGCACCGTGGTCAGCGACAGCGCGAACGAGATCAGGATGGTCAGCGTCAGCGTCATCGAGAACTCGAAGAACAGCCGGCCCGCGATGCCGCCGAGCAGCAGGATCGGGGTGAACACCGCCACCAGCGAGACGGTGATCGAGAGCACGGTGAAGCCGACCTCGCGCGCGCCCAGCAGCGCCGCCTCCAGCCGTCCCATGCCGGCTTCCATGTGCCGGGCGATGTTCTCCAGCACCACGATGGCGT
>CAXTNB010000316.1:2675-3683 GCA_964245385.1 uncultured Acetobacteraceae bacterium
TGCGTCGCGGGCCGAATAGCCCTGCTCGACGTAGCGGCTGATGTTCTCGATCATCACGATGGCGTCGTCGACGACGAAGCCGGTGGCGATGGTCAGCGCCATCAGCGACAGGTTGTCGAGCGAGAACCCCATCAGGTACATCGCGGCGAAGGTGGCGATGATCGAGGTCGGCACCGCCACCGCCGGGATCAGGGTGGAGCGCAGCGTGCGCAGGAACACCAGCACCACCAGGATCACCAGCGCCACCGAGACCCCGAGCGTGAACTGGGTGTCGGCCAGCGAGGCGCGTATGGTCGCCGAGCGGTCGATCGCGAGCTTCAGCTCGACGCCGCCCGGCATCGCCGCGCGCAGCTGCGGCAGCATCGCCTTGATCTGGTCGATGGTCTGCACGATGTTGGCGTCGGCCTGCGGGTAGATCAGCACGATCACCGACGGCACGCCGTCGGACAGCCCCATGTTGCGCAGGTCCTCGACGCTGTCGTCGATCTCGGCGACGTCGCGCAGCCGCACCGGCGAGCCGTTGCGGTAGGCGATCACCAGGTCACGGTAGTCCGCGGCACGGCTTGCCTGGTCGTTGGTGTCGAGCTGGTAGCGCCGGCTGCCCTGGTCGATGAAGCCCTTCGGGCTGTCGGCGTTGGCCGAGGCGAGGGCGGCGCGCACGTCCTCGAAGCCGATGCCGTACTTGAACAGCGGCAGCGGGTTCATCTCGACCCGCACCGCCGGCAGCGACGAGCCGCCCGGCTCGGTGCGGCCGATGCCGCGTATCGCCGACAGGCTCTGCTGCAGCACGTTGGTCGCGTAGTCGAACAGCTGCGGCATGGTGCGCGTGTTCGAGGTCAGCGTCAGCACCATGATCGGCGAGTTCGCCGGGTTGAACTTGAAGTATTGCGGGTTGCTGCGCAGCGAGGTGGGCAGGTCGGCGCGCGCCGCCTGGATCGCCGCCTCGACGTTGCGGGCCGCGCCGTTGATGTCGCGCGAGAAGTCGAACTGCACGACGATGCGCACCGA
>CAXTNB010000317.1:0-400 GCA_964245385.1 uncultured Acetobacteraceae bacterium
CCCGTGGCCCTGGACCTCGCCGGACTCGGCCGCCTGCGGCAGCTCGGCGTGCGCAACCGCGTCTACCTGCAGAACCTGTTCGTCGCCCTGGCCACCGCCTGGATCGGCGCCAACGTCCGCAGCGCCGCCGACCTGGCCACGCACGGTCCGACCGTCGAGCGGTTCCGCAGCATGGGCGCGCTGCCGCTGGTGATCCTGGGCGACCCGTTCGCGGCGCTGTACCGGCGCGGCGTGTCGGTGGGCGCGCGGTGGATCTGCCCGCTGGCGCTGGCGCCGCTGCAGGACGGCATCGAGGCGCTGCTGCGCACCGCGCCGCGGACGCTGCTGGCGGCCAGACCGGATCTCGACGTCGAGGCGATCCCGACGCTGTGGAACTTCGGCCAGGAAGCGGCCATAGGCC
>CAXTNB010000317.1:410-3679 GCA_964245385.1 uncultured Acetobacteraceae bacterium
ACATCGAGCAGGGCTACCTGTCGCATCGTCTGCGCCGCGAGATCGGCGCGGGCGACATGGACGCCTTCCGCGACTTCGCCATGCCGGTGATCCAGGCCTATGGCCGCTTCCTGGCCGACGCGGTGCCGGCCCAGGAACGGGCGCTGCACTGGATCGCCGGGGTCTTCCCGCCGGCTCCGCAGGCGGCGGACCAGCCGTTGCCGGCGCGGCTGGTGGCGGAGTTCGGGGCCGCGCTGCGGGAGCGGCTGACGGCCGCGGGTGCCGACAGCCTGCTCGACCGCACCGCGATGCACCAGGCGTTCAATGACTGGCTGGGGCAGGCGGCGGCCGATCTCGGCTTCGGCTTCGTGCGCGACTTCGACGGCTTCCTGGCCGGGCACGGCGTGGTCGATCCGTGCTATCTCGCCGTCCTGCGGGACGCGCCGTCGCTGGACTACCAGGCGACCCGCGCCGTGATCGCGACGTCGCTCTGGTCCATCGTCGAGGACCGCCGCCGCGCCGCGCCGTCGGGCGGCATACGCGAGCAGTTCGAGCAACTGCTGGAGGAGATCCGGCTGGTGCAGCTGGGTCAGCCGGAGTGAGGCGAGGGGCCGACGCCGTCGCGCCCTTGCCGATCCCGCGCCGGCGGTACAGTTACCAGAGGTCGGTCATCACGACGATACGTCCGGCGCCTGCTGCCCCGGCGGTTCCTTTCGAGCTTCGAGGAGATGCAATGTTCAACTGCACCGGATATGCCAGCCAGGCGGCTGACGCGAACCTGGCCCCGTTCCGCTTCGAGCGTCGCGACCCAGGGCCGGACGACGTGCGCATCGACATCCTCTATTGCGGCGTCTGCCATTCCGACCTGCACATGGCGCGCAACGAGTGGGGCGCCAGCGTCTTCCCGGTGGTCCCCGGGCACGAGATCGTCGGCCGCGTGAACGCCACCGGCGGCAACGTCACCCGCTTCCGCGAGGGTGACCTCGTCGGCGTCGGCTGCATGGTCGACAGCTGCAAGGCCTGCGCCAGCTGCCAGGAAGGCCTCGAGCAGTATTGCGAGGTCGGCTTCACCGGCACCTACAACGACCCGGACAAGAAGACCCCGGGCCTGCGCACCTATGGCGGCTACAGCAAGGCGGTGACCGTCGACCAGTCCTTCGTGCTGCGCATCCCCGCCAAGATGGACCTGGCCGCGGCGGCGCCGCTGCTGTGCGCGGGCATCACCACCTACTCGCCGCTGCGGCACTGGCATGCCGGTCCGGGCAAGAAGGTCGGCGTCGTCGGCCTCGGCGGCCTCGGGCACATGGCGGTCAAGCTCGCGCACGCGATGGGTGCGGAGGTGACGCTGTTCACCACCTCTCCCGGCAAGGTCGAGGACGGACGGCGTCTGGGTGCCGATCACGTCGTCGTCTCCAAGGACGCCGACGCCATGAAGGGCCAGGCGAGCCGCTTCGACCTCATCATCGACGCGGTGTCCGCCGACCACGACATCAACAGCTACCTCGCCCTGCTCAAGCGCGACGGCACCCTGGTGCAGGTCGGAGCACCCGAGAAGCCGCTGGCGCTGGCGGTGTTCAGCATCATCAATCCGCGCCGATACTTCGCCGGATCGCTGATCGGCGGCGTCGCCGAGACCCAGGAGATGCTGGATTTCTGCGCCGAGCAGGGGATCGTCTGCGACATCGAGATGATCCGGATGGATCAGATCAACGACGCCTACGAGCGCATGCTGCGCAACGACGTGAAGTACCGGTTCGTGATCGACATCGCCACGCTGGAGGCGCAGGCGGCCTGATCGCTCAGGTCCAGTACAGCAGGCGCGCCACCGGCAGCCGCCGGTTCAGGGACGCCTCGATCGTCGCGCGCATCTCGGCCATCTCCGGCTTGGGGAAGACCCACTTCACCGAGCCGAACTTGGTCATCTTCCTGGAACGCTGCGCCTCGTCCATCTCCAGCGCGCTCCCCGGATACCAGCCGGCGAGCACCTGCTTGGACTTGGGGGTGAAGCGGTGGGTGATGAGCTCGGCGGTGAGGTCGACGCCGTCGACGCCGGCGAGGGCTGCGGCGACGTCGGCGAACAGGCTGTCGTAGGCGGCGGCCCAGTCGGGCAGGCGAAGGATCGGCGCGACCGTCAGGCCCACCGGATAGCCGGCCTCGGCGACGGCGCGCAGCGCCGCCAGCCGCGCCTTCATGCGCGGCGCCCCGCCCTCGTGCCGCTCGGCCGCGGTGGCGTTGACCGAGAAGCGGATACGCGTCCGACGATGGTGCGCCAGCCCCAGCAGCGGCCCGACCGCGTCGAACTTGGTGGTGAAGCGCAGCTGCACCGGAGCGTCCCAGGCGCCGAAACGCGTGATGCAGGCCGCCAGGTGGCCGGTCAGGTGCTCGATCGAGAGCGGATCGGTGTAGCAGGAGCACTCGAAGGTCGTGCCCTCCGCGGCCCGCTCGGCTGACAGCGAGGTGACGCGGCCCTGTCCGACCGCGGCCGGCAGCTCGGCGAGGATCTCGGACAGGTTGGCGTAGGCGCGGATGATCGGCGGTCCGGCCAGCGAGCCCGCGAGGTAGCAGTAGGAGCAATGTGCCGGACAACCCTCGGCCAGGTCGAAACGCCAGTCGGCGCTGGGCGGGATCGGCTGCAGGCGGCGCCGGCTGGCACTCGCCGTGACGACCGCCATGGTGGTCTTCGCATCACGATAGGAATCGGGCAGGCCGGCCAGGCGATCGGCCGGGAGGCGCACGATCTCCGCGCCCAGCGTGGCGGCGCGCTCGACCATGGCGGCGCCGGTGGACAGGGCGAGGGCGGAGGGCGTGACGAGCACGCGCCGGGGGGTCCAGGGACGAGGCACCGCCCCCATGTTGGGCGGCCGCCTCGCGATGTCAGCCCGCGTCGCTCCCGGATGACGGCTCAGAGTGCGGAGAGCTGCGCGTTGTCGAGCGCTCCCAGCTGTGCGGTGGTGAAGGCCGGGATCTGCGCGGAGGTGAACGTGGCCAGCTGAGCCGTGGAGAAGGCGGCGACCTGGCTCGTGGTGAAGGCGGGGATCTGATCGGTCGTGAAGGCCGGGATCTGGCTGGTGGTGAGGGCCAGGATGTCGGCGTGGCTCATCGCGGGCAGCTGGGCCGTGGTCAGCGTCGCGATGTCCGCGGTGCTCAAGGCGGCCAGCTGGGCCGTCGTCAGGGCGGCGACGCCGGCGGTGGAGAGCACCGCGAACTGCGCCGTGCTCAGGGCGAGGATGTCGGAGGAGCTGAGGGCGGGCACCTGGCTCGCGGTCAGCGCGGCCACCCCCTGGGTGGTC
>CAXTNB010000318.1:0-2962 GCA_964245385.1 uncultured Acetobacteraceae bacterium
GGGCTCGCGTGCGCGGCTGCCGCGGCTCGACGGTGGCGACGGCTCGGCCGGGCGGGATGCAGCGGCGGCAGGCGACCCAGGGCCTGCCGCCCGACCTGGTCACGTGATCCTGGTCATGCATGATGCTGGTCGTGCATGATCCGCCGTCCGCCGCGACGGCGGGCTCCACCCGACCCTCGACGACCGCGCCATCCCGATGCACCGCGCCGACATGCAGCTCTACGGTCCGCAGCACCTCGCCGGGGCGCTCCTGCTGGTGAGCGCGGCACCCGGGCACGCGTCGTGCCGCTTCGGATCGGACCACAAGCGCCTGCTCCCGCAGCCGCGGGAGACGATCGAGCAGAGCCTAGCGATGCGAGCGGCCGGCTGAAGCCCCGGTCAGCCCCGCACCCCCGGCGGGATCGGATGCGCGCCAGCAGGGCGGAGGCGAAGCGGGTGGTCGCCGAGATGCCGATGCCGCCCGGCGCCGGAACCGGTCGGAAGTCCGGATGCGGCTTGAACACGGTGCCGTGATAGGCGGGGGTGTTGCTGGCGATCGAGCGCGCATCGCGCTCGTCCCAGGCATGCACTCCCGATCGGTATTGAGGCGTCGACATCTTCAGGCCCTTCCGGTGCATCACCATGCACGCCTGAAGCATATAGGAGGGAAAATGTTGCAACACAGCATTTTCTGCCGCCGGCGGTGAATCATAACTTTATTGTAACTTCTGCGCCGCGCCCGACGGCCGATGTTCACTTCTTGTTCCGGCAGGAGCGGGTGATCCCATGACACCACGGAGCATCGATCGGCCGGGTGCGGCGAGCCCGCCGGGGCTGCCGGTCCGCACCGACGCGTTCGACGTGCGCAAGAGCGGGCTGCGGCGCGTCGACTGGCGCGACCCCTATCACCTGGCGCTGTCGCAGAGCTGGACGCGCTTCTTCGCCGCGATGCTGGGGCTGGAGCTGGCGCTCAACAGCGTCTTCGCCTGCCTCTACCTGCTGCAGCGCGGCGCCATCGCCAACGCGCGTCCCGGCTGCTTCACCGACGCGTTCTTCTTCAGCCTGGAGACCCTGGCGACGGTCGGCTACGGGGTGATGGCGCCGGCGACGCTGTACGGCCACATCGTCTCCGCGTTCGAGATCATGACCGGCGTCGCCTTCACCGCGGTGCTGACCGGCCTGGTGTTCGGACGCTTCTCCCGCCCCAGGGCCAAGATCCTGTACGCGGACCACGCCGTGATCGGCATGCACGACGGCGCCCCGGCGCTGATGATCCGGATCGCCAACGGCCGGCTCACCCTGCTCGCCGACGCGGAGGCGCGGGTGTCGGCGCTGCTGATGGAGGTCACCGCGGAGGGACAGCGCTACCGCCGTTCCTACGACCTCGTGCTGCGGCGGTCGAGCTTCCCGATGTTCGCGCTGACCTGGACGCTGGTGCACGTGATCGACGAGAACAGCCCGCTCTACGGCTGGGAGCCGCAGCGCCTGGCGGCGGAGGACGTGAGGTTATTCGTCACCCTGAGGGCGCGGGATGTTGCCCTGGCCGCCGATGTGCATGATATCCACTCCTACGGCCACGGCGCGATCCTGTTCGGCATGCGCTACCAGGACGCGGTGTCGTGGGATGAGCAGGGACGGACGATCGCCGACCTCGACAAGCTGAGCCTGGTCGTCCCCGACCATGTCGAAGCGTGAGGCCTGGCATCGGGTGGGAGGGCAAGGCAGATGCGGATCGGCGTTCAATCGCTCCGGGGGATCGCGTTCGCGGGCTGCACCGGCTATGGCGGACCGGTCACCAATGCGGCGCCGCCGGCCGGGTCCGAGGGGCCGCCGTTGCTGACCGGCGGCTACTCGCCCTAGCCGACCCGTCTCCCCGGGCAAGCCCAGGCGACGGCCCGACATGCTCCGCCCCGAGTCCGGCCTGATCATCGTGGTGCTGGCGTTGCTCACCGCGGTCGGTCCGATCTCCACCGACATGTACCTCCCGGCCTTCCCGGCGATGCGGCTGGAGCTGCAGGCGGCACCCGGCGCCGCGCAGATCACCCTGGCCGCCTGGTTCCTCGGTCTCTCGGTGGGTCAGGTCACGCACGGGCCGCTCTCGGACCATTACGGCCGGCGGGTGCCGTTGCTGCTCGGCACCGCGCTCTACAGCCTGGCCTCGGTGGGCTGCGCGCAGGCCACCTCGATGGGGGTGCTGTCGTTCTGGCGCGTGATCGCGGCGTTCGGCGGCGCGGCGAGCCTGACCGTCCCGCGGGCGGTGATCCGCGACCTGGTGATCGACGGCCTGACCGCCGCCCGGCTGGTCGGCCGGCTGACGCTGGTGGTCGGCGTGGTGCCGATCCTGGCCCCGACCGCCGGCGGGCTGATCGCGCAGCAATGGGGATGGCGGGCGATCTTCTGGATCGCCGCCCTCTACGGCATGCTGTGCACGTCGCTGATCTGGTGCCTGCTGCCGGACACGCTGGCGCCGAGCAACCACGTCACGCTGCGCCTGCTGCCGACCCTGCTGCGCTACCGAAAGGTCTGGCGCGACCGGGTCTTCCGCAGCCACGCCCTGGAGGGCGGCTTCGCCACCTTCAGCCTGTTCGCCTTCCTGGGCGGGGCGCCGCCGGTGTTCCTGGCCGGCTTCGGGCTCTCGCCGCCCTGGTTCGGCGCGGTCTTCATCCTCAACGCGGTCGGCTACATCATCGGCACGCAGCTCAATGCCAGGATACTGCCGCGGTTCGGCACCGCCCGGGTGCTGAGCGCCGCCTCGATCGGGCTGATCGTGACCAGCGGCGCGATGCTCGCGGTGTCGCTGTCGCCGCTGCGCGGGCCGCTCGCCATCGCCTGCTGCATGATGGGATGCATGATCGCACTCGGCTTCCTGCTGCCCGGTGCCGCGATCGGATCGCTGCTGCCGCATCCCGGCGAGGCCGGGAGCGCCTCGGCGCTGTACGGCACCGTCGTGTTCTTCATCGGCGCGATCAGCACCGTGCTGGTC
>CAXTNB010000318.1:2972-3672 GCA_964245385.1 uncultured Acetobacteraceae bacterium
GATGCTGACCGGAGCGCTGGCGGCCGGCCGCTGCGACCAGCTGCGCGCGCGGTCGCGGGTGCGACGCGCCGCGGTGACCGCGGCGTGATCGCCGCCTCGATCGGGCCGCAGCCGCACCGGCCGTTCCGCCGGGTGCCGCTGATCCTCGCCCGGTACGGCTTCCTCGCGGCACTGGCGGCGCTGGTCGTGCAGCTGGCGCTGGGCAGCATGGTGCCGCCGGACGACGCCGCGACGAGCCAGCTCGCCGCCCTCGATGCGGTCAGCATCCTGTGCGCCGGCCGTCATGCGACGGACCCCGCAGGCCAGGCGCCGCACCGCCGTCACGCGGCCGACCTCGCACTCTGCCCGCTCGGCTCCGCCCTGGCGCTGCCCGGCTGCATCCTGCCGGCCGCGACACCGCTGCCCCCGGCACGGTGCCGCGCGGTGGACGGCGGGAGCCGGGAGCGACCGCCCGGGCGCGGGCCGCCTCCCGCCACCGCGCGGGTCGGCGCGCCGCGCGCACCTCCCGTCACCGCCTGAGATCCACCGTCGCATGATGCCGGCCGCGCGCCGGCGTCCGGATTCTCATGCCAGGGAACATCACCCGTGCCAAAATTCTCCTCGGCCGCGGCGCTCGGCGTGGCACTGCTCTGCCTGCCCGTCCCGCCCGCCACCGCCCACGTCATCGCCGGCGCGCGCGTCTTTCCGGTCACCCTGACCT
>CAXTNB010000319.1:0-3671 GCA_964245385.1 uncultured Acetobacteraceae bacterium
CCCTGCTTGACCGCGCCGCGGGCAGCAGGGACGATCCGGGACGGAACCGATCGGCAGCCGGAGAGTCCGCATGGTCGAGCACACGCAGGGCTGGCAGACCCGGGCGCCGTCGGGACTTGCCCAGGCCCACGGCATCAGCCGGATCATGGTCGACGTGACCTTCCTGCGCATGACCGCGAGGCCCGAGCAGCCCGGGCGACCGCTGCCGCCGGACTGCGATCTGGTGCAGGTGCCGGCCCCGACGGTGAACTTCTATCGTTACCTGTACGGCTCGGTCGGGCGCGACTATTGCTGGTGGCTGCGCCGGCTGGCGCCCGACGGCGAGATCGAGGCGCTGCTGCGCGACCCACAGATCTCGCTGCACGTGCTGTATCGCGGCGGCGAGCCCGGCGGCTTCTTCGAGCTCGACGGCCGGCTCGGCGGCGGCCGCGACGTGAACATAGGCTATTTCGGCCTGATGCCGCACCTGATCGGCAGCGGGCTCGGCACCGCCTTCCTGCGCGCGGCGATCGACCGCGCGTGGTCGCAGGTCGGTCCCGGAGCCGGCATGATCCGGGTCAACACCTGCACCGCCGACCACCCGCGCGCCATCGGCTGCTACCTCCGCGCTGGCTTCCGGCCGGCCCGCACCGTGCGCGAGGCCTGGAACATCCCCGACCATCTCGGCCTGCCGATCCCGGCGCACCTCCGCGCGTGATCGTCGCACCGGTGCAGGTGCTGCGCCACGACCGGGCGGAGCCGGTGCTCGACCTGCCGCAGGCGCGGAGCGGACGCTTCGCCGCCCCGCGGGTGCGGCTGTTCGTGCCCTCGTCGGGCTGGGGCGGCCGTCGCCGGCGCGAGATGCTGCTGGGTGCCGCCGGGATCGCGGTGCTGCTGCACCTCGCCACCGTGGCCGCGATCGTCGAGGCGCCGGCCCTGATCCCGTCGCTGCGCACGCCGCCGCCGCGCTCGCCGCCGCCGCCGCCGGAGGCGGAGCTGGTGATGGTCAAGCAGGACACGCCGACGGTGGGCGGCACGCCGCCGCCGCAGAAGACGCCGCCTCCGGCACCCAAGGCGACGCCCGAGCAGGCGCAGCAGGGCGGCGGCGCCTCCAGGGCGCTGGACGCGCCGCAGGGTCCGCCGGTGCCGCCGCCCGCCGACACCGCGGCGCCGGACCCCGGACGTCCGGAGGCCGGCCACGCGCCGCAGGCGACGCCGCCGCCGGCGCCGCCGGCCTCGGCGCTGCAGGTCAATCTCGACCTGGACGGGCAGCCGGGCTGGGGACTGGTGGACCAGCGCACCATCGCCGCCTCGCCCGACGACCGCTACATCAACAAGCCGGCTGCCTACCCGAGATCGGCGGCGCTGCGCGGCGAGGAGGGCACGGTCTACCTGAGCACGCTGATCGCGCCGGACGGGCACGCGGAGTCCGTGCAGATCGAGCGCAGCTCCGGCTATCCCGACCTCGACCGCGCGGCGCGCAACGCGATCGCGGCCTGGCACTTCCGGCCGGCGATCCAGGGCGGCCAGCCGGTGGAGTCCGAGATGCGCGAGGCCTATCACTTCACGCTGCGTTAGCAGGGCCGCACGGGCTTCCGAAGGCTCCGCCTAAGATGGAGTCGACGGGTCACGCGCCTCGTCCTGCCTTGCTGCCGTCGTCGATGCTCTCCGGGCCGGCTCGGGTTTGACACGTAACGAAGCGCCGTCCATGTCTCGGCGATGCCGGATGGACATGGTCCGATCGACTCCCTGCCCGTGCTGCTCAACGACCCGGTGGTGCTGCACGACGGCGTCCTGCAGCTCCGTCGCGGCGCCGAGGCGGCATCGCCGCTGCTCGGGCCGCTGTTCAGCGCGCCCGGCCAGACCATCGCCGCGTTCGTGCCGGGCTGGAGCGCCGTGCTGCTCTATTCCGGCTTCGCACCGTTCCTGATCCTCGAGTTCCGCCATCGCGACGGCGCCCGCGCCGCCTGGCTGCTCGACCGCGAGCTGTGCCGGCTCGGCGACAAGCTCGCCGACCTCGAGCCGGCGCAGGCGGAGGCGCTGTACGGGTGCGCGGCGCCGCCGCTGCGGCGGATGGTGATGGACATCCTGATGCGCCCGATGCCGGTGCTGTCGCGCGAGGCGCAGGCGTTCGCGCGGATCCACGACGTGCTGCGCATCGCCATCGCGGAGTCCGCCGGCGACGCGGTGCTGCCGGTGCCGCGGGCGCTGCTGATCGACGAGATCCCGCACGGCGTCCCCTTCACCGCGCTGTTCGGCGGCCCCGCCGCCGTGCCGGTGACCCTGTCGCGCGAGCAGCTGCGCGCCGGCCTCGCGGTCGCCTTCGAGGACCGGCTGGTCGCCGCCACCCGGGACGGCATGCTGTCCTGGCCGAGCCCGGTTGACGGGCATCCGCTGCGCTGCCAGGGATGCCTGTACTTCGACGATTTCCGCTTCGCCTACCGCTTCGCCGACATCAGCGCCGGCCTCGCCTTCTACGTCATCGCCGCCGACCACTACTGCAAGGCGCTCGCGGTCTACGTGCCGCAGCTCGACCTGCTGGTGGTGCGCGACGCCTGGTGCCGGCACCTGCTGGAGGTGTATTTCCCGCCCAACCTGGCACGCTGGTTCATCAACCAGGCGGCGCTGAACGGGCCGCTGCTGGTGCCCTACCTGGTGCGCGGCGCGCGGCGCATCGCCAGCGTGATGCGCGGCCAGCCCGGCACCCACCTGGGTCACCAGCTCTGGAACGAGCTCTCCGGGATCGAGTACCTGCTCACCGGCGCGCAGGGCGAGCAGATCCCGGAGTGGATCATCCCCGGCGCGCAGCACGGGATCGAGCTCTGGGGCAGGGTCGAGGCGCTGTTCCCCGAGCTGCGCCGCCGGGTCAAGCGCGACCTGCGACACGGCAGCGAGGTGATGCCCTACGTCTACGGCCAGGGGATCTGCGCGGTGCGCGCCACCAGCGAGCGGGTCTCCGCCGAGCTGCGTCGCCGGCTGCAGCGTATCACCCAGACCGACCCGGCCTGGGCCGGCATACGCGAGCAGGCCGGTCGGTCGCGGGCGCGCGGCGCGCCGGTGATCGTGCTCGGGCTGCGGGTGGAGAACCGCACGCTGGTCGACATCACCGGCTTCTTCCGCGACGTGATCCGCTCGGTGGCGCAGTCCTGGCCGGGGGCGACGCTGGTGATCGACGGCCACAACGCGCGTGACGCGGCGGGCGACCGCGGCGGCGTCGAGGCGGTGATCGAGAGCCACGGCGAGTCGCTCGCGCGTCACGCGCCGCTGCAGGTCGAGCGCGAGATCGCGAGCCGGCTGCGCGCGCTGAGTGCCGAGCTCGACGTCACCATCCTCGACACGCTGGGCGCCAGCATGGCGGTCAGCCTGTCCTGGGCGCTGCTGTGCGACTGCTTCCTGTCGGTGTGGGGGGCGAGCCTGGCGAAGTTCCGCTGGGTCTGCAACAAGCCCGGCCTGGTGGTCAGCAGCCAGGCCAACCTGCTGCACCGCGACGACCTGCACATCTACGACTCGCCCCGCACCATGGAGTCGCCGACGGCGCTGCTGTTCGCCGATCCGGCCTGCGTGGTCGACGATCCCGACGCGCCGCGGCTGGTGCCGGTGTCGGCGGACAACCCGTTCTTCGCCAATTTCCGCGTCGACCATGCCCGGGTGCTGGCGCAGTTCCGCGGCCTGCTGGAGCAGGTGATGGCCGA
>CAXTNB010000320.1:0-447 GCA_964245385.1 uncultured Acetobacteraceae bacterium
AACATCGATGGCGGCGCGATCGCGCTCGGCCATCCGCTGGGCGCCACCGGCGCGCGCATCGTCGGCAAGGCGGCGTCGCTGCTGCGTCGCGAGGGCGCACGCTACGCGCTGGCGACGCAGTGCATCGGCGGCGGCCAGGGCATCGCCACCGTGCTGGAGCGGGTGTGATGGCTCACCCCTCCGAGGGCGGCATCCGCCGCGCCTGCGTGATCGGCGCCGGCGTGATGGGGACCGCGATCGCCGCCCAGATCGCCAACTCCGGCACGCCGGTGCTGCTGCTGGACATCCCGCCGAAGCAGGACGGCGCCGAGGGCGGCGCGCTCACCCGCGAGGCGCGCGCCGTTCAGCCGGACCACCGCTGATGCCGCGCCACAGTGCGGCCGAGATCGCCACCGGCGCGGTGGTGCTGCTGGTCACCGACGGGCTGGACCGCCCCGGCGCCGCGGG
>CAXTNB010000320.1:457-3651 GCA_964245385.1 uncultured Acetobacteraceae bacterium
GGTCTTCAGCGCGCGCGCGACCAGGTGGCGCGCGACGCGGTGGCGCGCGCGCTGAAGACCGACCCGGCGCCGTTCATGTCGCCGGCCGCCGCGAAACTGGTCGAGACCGGCTGCATCGACGACGACCTCGCGCGCGTCGCCGAGTGCGACTGGATCATCGAGGCGGTGGTGGAGCGTCTCGACATCAAGCAGGCGCTGTATCGCAGGCTTGAGGCGCATCGCCGCCCCGGCACCCCGGTCAGCTCCAACACCTCGACGATCCCCCGCGCGCTGCTCACCGAGGGGCTGCCGGAGGCGCTGTCGCGGGACTTCCTGATCACCCACTTCTTCAACCCGCCGCGCTACATGCGCCTGCTCGAGGTCGTGCCGGGGCCGGACACCGACCCGGCGCTGCTGTCGCGCCTGGAGGCGTTCTGCGACCGGCGGCTCGGCAAGAGCGTGGTGCGGGCGCACGACACCCCCGGCTTCATCGCCAACCGCATCGGCACCTACTGGCTGCAGCGCGGGCTGCTGGAGGCGGTGGATGGCGGCCTCACGGTGGAGGAGGCCGACGCCGCGATGGGCCGCGCGCTGGGCATCCCGAAGACCGGGGTGTTCGGGCTGATCGACCTGGTCGGGCTCGACCTGATGCCGCACATCAACGCCAGCATGAAGGCGTCGCTGCCCGCCGACGACCCGTTCCGCGCGCTGCTGCGCGAGATGCCGCTGCTCGACCGCATGATCGAGCAGGGGCTGACCGGCCGAAAGGGGCTTGGCGGCTTCTACCGGATCAACCGCGCGGCGGGGAAGCTGAAGGCAGGGCCCGTTCGAGCTGCTCGACCGCATCGGCCCGGCCACGGTGGCGGCGCGGCTGCGGCGCGAGGGTGCCACGGTGCCGCCGCTGCTGGAGCGCGTCGGCGACGGCCGCTTCTACCGCACCGAGGGCGCCGCACTGCTGCAGTTCGGCACCGACGGCGGCTACCATCCGGTGCCGCGCGCCGAGGGGGTGCTGCTGCTCGAGGACATCAAGCGCGCCGGGGCGCCGCTGCTGCGCAACGGCGGCGCCGCCGCCTGGGACCTGGGCGACGGGGTGGTCTGCTTCGAGATCACCACCAAGATGAACGCCATGGACGAGCAGGTGCTCGGCCTGCTGGGCAAGACCGTCGCCCTGGTGCGCGAGCGGTTCCGCGCGCTGGTGCTGTACACCGACGCCGCCAACTTCTCCGCCGGCGCCAACCTGGGCCTCGCCCTGTTCGCCGCCAACATCGCCGCCTGGGGCGAGATCGAGAAGCTGGTCAGCACCGGCCAGCAGGTGTTCAAGTCGCTGAAATACGCGCCGTTCCCGGTGGTCGCGGCGCCGGCCGGCCTTTCACTCGGCGGCGGCTGCGAGCTGGTGCTGCACGCGGACGCGGTGCAGGCGCATGCGGAGCTGTATATCGGCCTGGTCGAGTGCGGCGTCGGGCTGGTGCCGGGCTGGGGCGGCAACGGCGAGATGCTGGCGCGCTGGCAGCAGGCACCCGGCGTCCCGCACGGCCCGGTGCCGGCGGCGGCGAAGGTGTTCGAGACCGTCAGCACCGCCACCGCCTCGAAATCCGCCGAGCAGGCGAGGAGCCTGCGCTTCCTGCGCGACGGCGACGGCATCACCATGAACCGCGACCGGCTGCTCGCCGACGCCAAGGCGCGGGCGCTGTCGATGGTGGACGACTACGCGCCGCCGGCGCCGCCCGAGTTCCGGCTTCCCGGCGCCTCCGGCCGCCTGCTGATGCGCCTGGCGGCGGAGGGTTTCCGCAGGCAGGGCCTGGCGACCGAGTACGACATGACCATATCGGACGCTCTGGCCGAGGTGCTGACCGGGGGCGAGGCCGACCTGGTCGACGTCGTGTCCGAGAAGTCGCTGCTGGAGCTGGAGCGCCGCGTCTTCGTGCGGCTGATCCGCGCCGACCGCAGCCTGGCGCGGATCGAGCACATGCTCGACACCGGCAAGCCGCTGAGAAACTGAGATCGGGAGTAGAGACCATGCAGACCTACACGGCTCCGCTCCGCGACATGCGCTTCGTGCTGCACGAGCTGCACGACTTCGCCGGCCTCGCGGCACTCCCCGCCTTCCGCGAGCTCGATGCCGGGACGGTCGACAGCGTGCTGGAGGAGGCGGGCAAGCTCGCCACCGAGGTGCTGCTGCCGCTGAACGCCAGCGGCGACCTGGAGGGCTGCCGGATCGAGAACGGCGTGGTGCGCACTCCCGCCGGCTTCCGCGAGGCCTACGACCAGTTCCGCAGCTCGGGCTGGAGCGCGCTCGCCGACGATCCGGAGTTCGGCGGCCAGGGGCTGCCGGAGAGCGTCAACAAGCTGGTCGAGGAGATGATCTGCGCGACCAACCTCTCCTTCAGCCTGTATCCCGGCCTGACCCACGGCGCGGTGCAGTCGCTCAAGGAGTTCGGCTCGCCGGAGCTCAAGCAGCTCTACCTGCCGAAGATGATCTCCGGCGAGTGGTCGGGTGCCATGTGCCTGACCGAGGCGCATTGCGGCACCGACCTCGGCATGCTGCGCACCCGCGCGGTGCCGCAGCAGGATGGCAGCTACCGCCTCGACGGGGCGAAGATCTTCATCTCCGCCGGCGACCACGACCTGACCGACAACGTGATCAGCCTGGTGCTCGCCCGCATGCCCGGTGCACCGGCCGGGGTGAAGGGCATCAGCCTGTTCCTGGTGCCGAAGTTCCTGGTCGGCGAGGATGGCGGCCTCGGGGCGCGCAACGGCATCGTCTGCACCGGGCTCGAGCACAAGATGGGCCTGAAGGCCTCCGCCACCTGCCAGATCAGCTTCGAGAACGCGCATGGCTGGCTGGTGGGCGCGCCCCACAAGGGCATGCAGGCGATGTTCACGATGATGAACGCCGAGCGCCTCGGCGTCGGCATCCAGGGCCTGGGGCTGGTCGAGGCCGCCTACCAGAGCGCCGTCGCCTACGCCCGCGACCGGCTGCAGGGACGTTCGCTGGCCGGGGCCAAGCGCCCCGACCTGGCCGCCGACCCGATCATCGTGCATCCCGACGTGCGCCGCATGGTGGCGACGATGCGGGCGATGACGGCGGCGGCGCGCGCGCTCTGCTTCCTCACGGCCGAGGCGATGGATGGCGCCGAGCGCGCGCCGGACAAGGACGACCGCCGCCGCGCCGCCGATCGGGCCGCGCTGCTGACGCCGGTCGCCAAGGCCTTCGC
>CAXTNB010000321.1:0-2080 GCA_964245385.1 uncultured Acetobacteraceae bacterium
GCCTCGTCCCGCCCGGCCTCGTCCCACCCGGCCTCGGCAGCCGCCGCTCTGGCGGGTTGCGGCCTTCGCGCGATAAGTCGCAGGATCAGGCGGGACCGGGGCGGCTGCATGTTTGCGCAAGATCTGAACGTCCAGCTGCTCGCCGCACTCGACCGGCCGGATCTGCGCGTCGTCTCGGAGACGCGACGGATCCACTTCGACGCCTCGCTGGACACCGCGTTCCGCGCCGATCCGGAGGGCATGGTGGTGCTGGGCGCCGCCTGCCTGGGCCCGGAGCGGGTCTGCGCCTTCCATATCCGTCACGCGCTGGAGCTGTCGATGCTGCTCGACGCCGCCGCGTCGATGGCGCAGCCGGAGCCCACGTCGGTGCCGGAACAGGTCGTGGCCTGCGACATGCCGATCCTGGCCGGCCTCTGTGCTGCCCGCACCGCCGCGCTGTTCTGGCAGCTCGACGGAGCGCCCGACGAGGAGGACGCCTGCCACCTGGCGCCGTCCTGGCTCGAAGCGATGGCGGGCGAGGCGGTGCCGCCGGCGCAGCGGCTGAACCAGGTCTGGTCGCGGGTCCGCACGCTGCAGGGCGCCTCCTACCGGTTGCTCCGCGCCGCCTGCCTCGGCGTCGACGACAGCCGGGTGCCGACGCCGGTGGTCCGGAGGCTGCAGGCGATCTGGGACCTGCTCGGTCCGGCCGAGGCGCTGATGGCCCGCGGCGGCGATCAGCGCCTGGCGGTCGATCCGCGCACCGGCCTGAACCATTACGGCTGCTCGCACCGCCCGCGGCCCTGGGCGATCACCTTCGCCTCCTCGACCGCCTCGTCCCTGTCCGAGCGCGGCTTCGGCGGCGCCGAGGGGTCGCGGCGCCGTATCGCGGCCGCGGCCCTGGCCGGGCGTGCGCCGGATGCGCTGGCGCTGGAGGCGCGGGAGGTGCGATCCGCGATCGCCGCCCACTACCACCTGCGACACGGCGACGAGGTGGTGCTCGCGGCGTCGGGAACCGACTGCGAGCTGCTGGCCCTGGCGTTCGCCCAATGCCGCGGCCCGATGAGCACGATCCTGACGGCGCCCGAGGAGACCGGGACCGGCGTGCCGCTGGCGGCGGGGGGCCGGCACTTCGCCGACGACACCTCGGGACGGCAGCGGGTTCGCAAGGGCGCCGTGGTCGACGGTTTCCGCGACGACACGCGCGTGCTGTCGCTCGCGGTGCGCCGGCGCGACGGGATGCTGCGGCCGCCGGCGGAGATCGACGCCGAGTGCCAGGCCCTGGTCGCGACCGAGTGCCGGGCCGGCAGGCGCGTGCTGCTGCACCTGCTGGATCTGTCCAAGACCGGCCTGCTGGCGCCTTCGCTCGGCTGCCTGCGACGGCTGCAGGCGCTGCATGGCGACGGCATCGACGTCGTCGTCGACGCCTGCCAGGCGCGGCTCGATCAGGGTCGGGTGCACGACTACCTGTCGCTCGGCTGGATGGTGATGACCACGGGATCGAAGTTCTTCACCGGGCCGCCCTTCTGCGGCGCCCTGCTGCTGCCCAGGCGGATCATGCGCCGCATGTCGGGCGGCAGCAGCCTGCCGGACGGGCTGCGCGCGTACGGCTACCGATCGGACTGGCCCGCCGGCTTGGCGGCGGCGTCGCATCTGCCCGCCGGGATCAACCTCGGCATGGTACTGCGCTGGCAGGCGGCGCTGGCGGAGATGCGGGCCTTCGCGTCGGTGCCGTCGGCGCAGGTGCGCGCGCGGCTGGAGTTCTTCCTGACCGGGGTGCGCGAGGCGATCCGGACGCATCCCGACCTGGTCCTGGTCGAGGTCCCGGCGCCGGATCGCGGGCCGCCGCGCGGGACGCGGCGCCGCCCGGCAGCGCCGGCCTGGGACCAGCTGCAGACCATCCTGAGCTTCCTGGTGCTGCAGCCGCAGCGTGATCCGGACCGGGCTGGGGATCCCGGGCCGGTCCCGCTGACCATGCAGCGGGCGCGGCTGCTCTATCGCTGGCTCAACGCGGACGTCTCGCGGGCGTTGCCCGCGGCGCCGGAGGCGGATCTGCGGCTGGCCAGGCTGCTGTGCCATGTCGGCCAGCCGGCCCCGGTCGCGC
>CAXTNB010000321.1:2090-3645 GCA_964245385.1 uncultured Acetobacteraceae bacterium
GTCGCGCACCGGGCGCTGGCCGGAGGGCCGGCCGGCGCCCTGCGGATCTCGGCCGGCGCGCGCCTGCTCTCCGGCGAGCCGTCGCATGAGGGGCTCGACGCCGACCGCCGGCTGGCGCGGGAGGTTGCCGATGCGCGTCGGGTGCTGGACAAGATCGCACTGCTGCTGCGTCACTGGGACCTGCTGCAGGCCGCCGACCCGGAACCGAGCTACGCGCCGCTGCCGGAGCCTGGCGGCGCCCCAACGATGGATCCTCGATGAACGACCGTTCCGCCTTTCTCGACACGCCCGAGCTCGAGCCGGGCATCACCCGGTTCTGGCTGATCCGTCACGCGCTGGTGGAGCAGAACGCGCGGATGACGCTGTACGGCGCGACGGACGTGCCGCTGTGCCCGGAGAGCCTGGTGGCCCAGGTGCCGATGTATCGCGCCCTGGCCGCCCGCCTGCCACTGACGCCGGCCTGGTACGCGACGCCGCTGTCGCGCACGCAGCGCACCGCGCACGCGATCCAGCAGGCGGGCTATCCGGAGACCCCGTGGCAGCTCGAGCCGGACCTCATCGAGCAGGACATGGGCGAGTGGCAGGGCCTGCCGCATGCAGCACTGCCGGCGAAGCTGAGGCTGCCGGCGCACGTGTTCTGGTCGATCTCCGCCGACGAGGTGCCTCCCGGCGGCGAGAGCATGCAGCAGGTGTGCGCCCGGGTTGCGGTGGCGCTCGAGCGGCTCGCCGACGCCCATGACGGGCAGGACATCGTGGTGGTCAGCCACGGTGGCGCGATTCGCGCCGCGGTCGCGCACGCGCTCGGCGTGGATGCGGAGACGGCGTTGCGGTTCTCGGTGCAGAACCTGTCGGTCACGATCCTGGAGCGCCACCCGCGCTGCTGGCGCGCGGTGGCGGTGAACGAGCTGCCGGGCGTGTAGGCGAGGGCCTGCGGCCTACCGGGCCATCAGCACGGTCAGCGCCGCGTTCTCCAGGACGTGCCGGGTGACGCCGCCCAGGATGAGCTGACGCAGCCGCGAGTGCGAGTAGGCGCCCATGCCGAGCATGTCGGCGCCGAACCTGGAGCAGGCGGCGAGCAGTCCCGCGCCGACCTCCTTGTCGATCGCCCGGAAGGATTGCAGCGTCGCGCGCACCCCGTGCAGCGCCAGATACTCCAGCAGGGCGCCGGCTTCCGGACCTCGACGCTGGTAGTCCTCCGAGTGCAGCACCTGCACCGCCTCGGCGTCCCGCACCCAGGGCAGGATGGACAGGACGGCGGAAGCCGACTCGCCGGTGCCGTTCCAGGCGATGCAGACGCGCCGGCCGACCACGCGGGGGCTGATCTTCGGCGCGATCACGACCGGCCTGCCGCTGTCGAACAGCACCGCGTGCAGCGCCTCGGAGGAGGAAACCTCCTCGCCGGAGTCGGCGTGCGGCACCACCGTGAGGTCGGCCAGCCTCGCCGCGTAGGAGACGATCTCGTGCTCGCGCCCGACGACGGAGAGAAAGCTGGCGCTGGGTCCGGCCGGCGCTCCGGCATGCTCGAGGTCCGGGCCGGCGCGCAGCGCCACCCCGG
>CAXTNB010000322.1:0-3639 GCA_964245385.1 uncultured Acetobacteraceae bacterium
ATCGGTCAGAGAGGCCGAAGCATAACGTGTTTAAACCGAGGCAGAAACGAAAACTTCCCGCTCGCGCCTGGTGCGACCGGTCGCAAAATTAGCACGTCCGATCGGCCGGGCCTCCCGGCGGCGAGGCTGCGGCTGCGGTCGGTTCCCCACCCCAGCCATGCGCGGTCAGCCGCGCGATCAGGCCGGCGCCGAGTGCCACCAGCCGCTCCGCCAGCAGCGCGCCGGTCGCCGCCGAGGACAGCGCCGCCTCGGCGGTGACGGCGCTGTCGCCCACCTCCAGCGGCAGCCCGATCTCGATCCCCTCGAACGTCGCGGTGCCGAAGCTGGCCGCCGAGAGGCCGAACAGCTCGCGTGCCGGCGCCGGCGCGGCAGGCAGCCGCTCGGGCCGGATCAGCTGCGGGAACAGGTGCATCGCGACGCTGGCCAGCGGATCCGCACCGTGGCCGGCGGCGCGCGACGCGCGCTCCGGCCCGAGCAGCGACGGCAGCAGCTGCCCCGCGATCCGCCAGAGCTGGAAGTTGGGCACCAGCACGCCTTGTCCGAGCCAGATCTCCTGGGTGACGTCGTGGATCGCCTGGGCGTTGCCGCCGTGGCCGTTGACCACGATCAGGCGGTGCACGCGGTGCCGCAGCAGGCAGCCGGTGACGTCGCGCAGCACGTGGCGCAGGGTCTGCTGCGACAGCGCGATGCCGCCGGGGACGCTGCCGAAGAAGTCCCGGCCGCCGAACGGCAGCACCGGGACGGTGAGGGTGTCGTGGCCCGCGTCACGGGCGCGCTCGGCGATCAGGGTGGCGATCCGCTCGGCGCACAGGAAGTCGCCCATCGGCGCGTGCGGCCCCTGATCCTCCAGGCTGCCGAGCGGCAGCAGCAGCACCGGTGCGGCGGCGAGTCGCAGCCGCGCCTCGGCGCTGGTGAGCTCGGCGAGGCGGGTGGGTGCGGCGTCGGCTGGGTGCGCCATCGTGGTCTCCGGGTCGTCTTGACGAAAGGCGGCGGCTCCGTTGGGATGCCGCGCTCCGTCTGGAAGTCGTGTCGTGTCGAACCCTGCCTGGTCCGTGCCGCTGTGCTGCCTGCTGCTGACCGGCGGGCCGGCGCTCGCCGCCGGCTGGAGCGCTTCCTCCTGCGGGCGTGAGCCCGCACCGCCGGCGGTGACCGGGGGCTCGGTCGATCGCTACAACGCCAGCATCGACAGGGTCGCGGCCTATGACAAGGCGGCCCGCGCCTACAGCGACTGCGTCAGCCAGCAGTCGGTGGCCGAGCAGAGCGCGATCAGCAACGACGCGCGCGCCCGCATGGCGGTGATCAACCAGGCGGCGGTCTCGGTGCAGCGTCGCATCGGCGGCAACTTCGCCGCCCTGTCGGCGCAGCTCCGGGCCGCCGGGCAGAAGCTCGGCGTGAAGGAGTGACGATGGCCGCGATCCACGGCTGGCTGACCATCCCGGACGCCTACGCCAACCTGCTGTTCGCGCGCGCCGGCTGGGACGGGGTGATCCTGGACGCGCAGCACGGGCTGTTCGACGAGCGCTCGATCGTCGCGACGCTGCAGGCGCTGTCGGCGCCGGTGCCGCGGCGCCTGGTGCGGGTGCCGTGGAACGAGCCCGGATGGGTCGGCAAGGCACTGGACGCGGGTGCCGACGGCGTGGTGGTGCCGATGGTGAACAGCGCCGAGGCGGCACGGCGCCTGGCCGATGCCTGCTGGTATCCGCCGCGCGGCGGCCGTTCCTTCGGCCCCGTGCTGGCGGCCCTGCGCGGCGGCGGACTGCCCTACCAGCAGACCGCGCAGCAGATCGAGGTGCTGGCCATGATCGAGACCCGCGAGGCGCTGCAGGCGGTCGGGGAGATCGCGGCGGTCGAGGGCATCACCGGCCTGTTCGTGGGCCCGAACGACCTCGCCCTGAGCCTCGGCCTTGCCGCCGGATCGGACCGCGAGGAGCCCGAGCTGATCGCGGCGTTCCGCGCCATCCTCGACGCCGCCTCGAGATCCGCCAAGACCACCGGCATCTTCTGCGACAGCCCCGGCTATGCCCGGCGCATGATCGAGCTCGGCTTCTCCATGGTCAGCGTGATCAGCGACGCCGCCGTGCTCGGCCGCGGCGCGGCGGCCGCCTACGCCGAGACGGTGCGGCCGGCGTGATGCCGGACACCCCCGCCCGGTAGCGACGCGGCGTCTCCGCCGGGCCGCCCGGTTTGCCCGGGCTCGACGCCGCCGCTATGGTCCGCGCGGCCGCGATCCGCGGGCCGGCCACCGGATGACGGAGCACAAGAAGCATTGGCCGACGACATCTTCAAGGAGGTCGACGAGGAGTTGCGCCTGGAGCGCCTGCGCGCGAGCGGGCGGCGCTACGGGCTGTTCGGCCTCGTCGCGGTGGTGCTGGTGCTCGTCGCCTCGGGCGGCTGGCAGTACCAGCTGTACCGGCAGCGGCAGCGTGCCGCGGTGACCGCGTCCAGCTTCTTCGCGGCGATGAAGCAGGCCGACAGCAGCAGCCACGTCGGCGGCGGTGCCAGCGCTGCGCAGCTCGCCGCGGCGAAGCAGTTCGCGCAGGTGGAGGCGCGCGGCCCGGAGGGGTTCCGCACCCTGTCGCGCTTCCGCCAGGCGCAGCTCGCCTGGGACGGCGGCCGGCACGCCGAGGCGCTGCGGCTGTGGGATGCGGTGCACGACGATGCCGCGGCCGATCCGACGCTGCGCGGCCTGGCCAGCCTGCTCTGGGTGCAGCATCAGCTCGACGACGGCGATCCGGCGGTGCTGAAGTCGAGGCTGGGCGCGCTGAGCAGCCCCGGCGACACCTGGCGGCCGATGGCCCAGGAGCTCGACGCCGAGATCGACCTGCGGCTCGGCCACATCGACGAGGCGCGCCGCAAGCTCGCGGCCCTCGGCGAGGACGGCGCCGCTCCCGAGGGCGTGCGCAACCGCGCCGGCGGGCTGCGCGAGACACTCGATGCGAAGGCCGGCGGATGACCAGCACCCTGCGGCCGACGAGGCGAGCCTCCGGTGGCGAGCGCGTGCTCTCCCGACGCGTCGTGCTGACCGCCGCGGCGGCCGCCCTGTCGGCGCCGCTCGCCGGCTGCGGCCTGTTCGACGACGACGAGAAGCCGATCCTGGTCGGCAGGCGCGAGAACGTGCTCAGCTCGGGCGCCGGGCTGACGGTCGATCCGGCCGACACCACGCCGATCACGCTGCCCGCGCCGGTGTCGGTGCCGGAGTGGCCGCAGCCCGGACGGGTGCCGGCGCACCTGTCGGTCAACGCGAGGCTGGACGGCATGAAGCCGCGCTGGAGTGCGAAGATCGGCGCCGGCCGCGACGCGGGCGCGCTGGCGGCACAGCCGCTGGTGGCGTACGGCCGCGTCTACAGCATGGACGCGGCGGGGGTGGTGAGCGCCTTCTCGCTGGAGACCGGCGAGCAGGTGTGGCGCACGCCGACCAAGCCGAAGAAGATGCGCTCGTCCAACGTCGGCGGCGGGCTGACGGTGGCCGACCACACCGTGTTCGTGGTCGACGGGGTCGCGGAGTCGCTGGCGCTGGACGCCAGGACCGGCGAGATCGGCTGGCGCGTCGATGTCGGCACGCCGGGACGCTCGGCGCCCACCGTGGTGCGCGACCGCATGGTGTTCGGCACCATCGACGAGCGGCTGATCGCGCTGGAC
>CAXTNB010000323.1:0-3628 GCA_964245385.1 uncultured Acetobacteraceae bacterium
ATGTGCGAGACCGCGGCGCGGCCGCCCGCGAGGCCGCCGCGGCGGAGACCGCGTCCCACCGCCGCGACGTGGTCGTGCAGGCTGCGGCTGGCGAGCAGCGTGCTGGCGGCGGCGCCGAGCAGCAGCAGCGCCGCCGGCCGCGGCAGCAGACGCAGTGCCGCCAGCTGCGCCAGCAGCGCCAGCGCCGCCGGCACCCCCACCGCCGCCAGCAGCGCCAGCGCGCCGTTGAGCCGCCTGCGGGTCTGCGGCAGTGTCGTGCGGTTGAGGCCGCGATCGAGGCGACCGATCAGGCCGCCGATCCACACCACCGGATGCCCGAGCAGCCGGAACAGCAGCGGCGGATAGCCGAGGATGGTCTCTATCACCAGTGCTGAGGCCGCGACGGCGAGGTCGGCGAGGAGCATGCGGCCGGGCATCGCACATGGCGGCCGGCTGATCGAGGCGCGGCGACGGTTCCCGCACGCACCCGAGCCGTTCCTCGACCTCTCCACCGGCATCAACCCGCATCCCTATCCGGTCCCCTGCTTCGCGCCGGAGCAGCTCACCCGGCTGCCGGAGCCGGAGGCGCTCGCGGCACTGCAGGCGGTGGCGGCGGCGGCGTATGGCGCGAGCGACCCGGCGATGGTGGTGGCCGCCCCCGGCAGCCAGATCCTGATCAGCCTGCTGCCGCGCCTGCTCGGCCTGCGCCGGGCAACGGTCCTCGGCCCAACCTATGCCGAGCACCAGCGCGCCTGGGAGACGGCCGGCGCCGCGGGGGCGGTGCAGACCGAGCCGGCGGCGTGCCTGCGCGGCGACGGCGCCGCGCAGGTCGCGATCCTGTGCAACCCGAACAATCCCGACGGCCGGCGCTGCGCGCCCGACGCGCTGCTGGCGCTGGCCGAGCGGCTGGGCCGACGCGGCGGCCTGCTGATCTGCGACGAGGCGTTCGCCGACCTGGAGACGCCGGACCTCGGCCTCGCGCGCTACCTGCCGCATCCCGGCCTGCTGATCCTGCGCTCGTTCGGCAAGGGCTACGGCCTGGCCGGCCTCAGGCTGGGCTTCCTGCTGGGCGCGCCGGACCGGGCCGATCCGGTCCGCCAGGCGCTGGGTCCGTGGGCGATCTCGGGGCCGGCGCTGGCGGTGGCGACGGTGGCGCTGGCCGACGCCGGCTGGCGCGAGGCGACGGCATCGCGGCTGCAGCAGGCGGGCGAGCGGCTGGACGCGCTGCTCGCCGCGAGCGGCCTCGCCGCCGCCGGCGGCACCCGGCTGTTCCGCCTGTTCCGTGGCGAGCAGGCGCAGGCGCTGTTCGCGGCCCTCGGGGCGGCCGGCATCCTCACCCGGCGTTTCGACCACGATCCGGCGCTGCTTCGTCTCGGACTGCCGGGCGAGGAGGCGCAGTGGCAGCGGCTGCGCCGGGCGCTGACGAGCTTCGCCGGGATGGCCCGAGCCGCCGGCCCGCGCGGCGGCTGACGCGCCCGAGTCGGCGGCGGCGGCAGATCAGCGGCAAAGGCAGGCGACCTCTGCTGCCGACTTCGGCGAAAACGTGATCCCCGTCACAGGCGTGGGCATCGCTGCGTCGGCGCATCAGCTTCGTGCGCTAAAAGATTGAATAGCAACGTTGATTTCTGTGTCGGCACGGACCGGCACGTCGCGCAGTGCCGCCATGAGCCGGATGCATGGCAGCGGCGAGCCAACAACGGGAAGCCTTTCACGTTACCTTTATTGCGGAAAGCGACGGGCAGGCACCATTTGAGTCGCACGCTGTGAGACAGCCGGGCTTAAATGAGACGACCCCGAGGCACGGAGAGAAACAGTTCCAATGCCGTCTTCCACGATCACGCCGCTCGACAACAAGGACCTCCGCGACATCCGCGACGCGGTGCCGTCGCTCGCCCTGCTGGCGATCCGCTCGCTGCGACGCGCCGGCTTCCAGATCGTCCGCCAGGAGCCGGAACGCGAGGACGCCGCGAAGGCCGAGCATCCGGCGTCGCGTGCCTCGCACGAGGTCGAGCGGCCGCGAGGCTCCTCGCTTTGAGGGCGTGGCGCCGGAGCGTGGACGGCGCGCGATCACGCCCCCGGCCGTAGCGGCTAGTTCCTCGCCCTGTCGACCAGCCGGTTCTTGCCGATCCACGGCATCATCGCGCGCAGCCGCTCGCCGACCTGCTCGATCTGGTGCTGGTTCACCCGGGCGCGCGTCGCCTTGAAGCCGACCTGCCCCACCTTGTTCTCCAGCAGCCAGTTGCGGGTGAAGCGGCCGCTCTGGATGTCCTCCAGCACACGCTTCATCTCCGCCTTGGTCTCGGCGGTGACGATGCGCGGTCCGGTGACGTACTCGCCATACTCGGCGGTGTTGCTGATCGAGTAGTTCATGTTGGCGATGCCGCCCTCGTAGATCAGGTCGACGATCAGCTTCACCTCGTGCAGGCACTCGAAATAGGCCATCTCGGGCGCGTATCCCGCCTCGACCAGGGTCTCGAAGCCGGCGCGGATCAGCTCGACCAGGCCGCCGCACAGCACCGCCTGCTCGCCGAACAGGTCGGTCTCGCACTCCTCGCGGAAGCTGGTCTCGATGATGCCGGCGCGCCCGCCGCCGATGGCGCTCGCGTAGGAAAGGGCGATGTCCAGCGCGTTGCCGGACGGGTCCTGCGCCACCGCCACCAGGCAGGGCACGCCGCCGCCGCGCTGATACTCCGAACGCACGGTATGGCCGGGGCCCTTCGGCGCGATCATGAACACGTCGAGGTCGGGGCGCGGCTCGATGACGCGGAAATGGATCGCGAGCCCGTGCGCGAAGGCGAGTGCCGCACCCTGCCTCAGCCGTCCCGCCAGCTGCTCGGCGTAGAGCTCGCCCTGCAGCTCGTCCGGCGTCAGCACCATCACCACGTCGGCCCAGGACGCCGCCTCCGCGGGCGCCATCACGCGCAGGCCCGCGGCCTCGGCCTTGGCGACGCCGGCGGAACCCGCGCGCAGGCCGACGGCCAGGTCGGTGACGCCGCTGTCCTTCAGGTTGTTGGCGTGGGCGTGCCCCTGGCTGCCGTAGCCGATGATCGCCACCCGCTTGGACTTGATCAGGTTCACGTCGGCATCGCTGTCGTAGTAGACGCGCATGGGGAGATCCTCTGCTGTGGTGGTCAGATGGTGCGCGGCCCGCGCGCGATCGCGGCGATGCCGGAACGCGAGATCTCGACCAGGCCGAGCGGGCGCATCAGCTCGATGAAGGCGTCGAGCTTCTCGGTGGCGCCGGTCAGCTCGAACACGAAGCTGCCGGTGGTGGTGTCGACCGGGCGCGCCCGGAACGCGTCGGCGATGCGCAGCGCCTCCGAGCGCAGCTCGCCGGTGGAGACGACCTTGATCAGCGCCATCTCGCGCGCGACGTGCGGCCCGTCGAGCGTCAGGTCGGAGACGCGGTGCACCGGCACCAGCCGGTCGAGCAGCGCCTTGATCTGCTCGATCACCATCGGCGTGCCCGACGTCACGATGTTGATGCGCGAGCGGCCGCGGCCGTCCTCGACCGGCGCCACGGTCAGGCTCTCGATGTTGTAGCCGCGCCCGGAGAACAGGCCGATCACCCGCGCCAGCACGCCGCTCTCGTTCTCCACCAGCACCGAGATCACCGCGCTGACGGTCGGCTCCTCCCGGGGACTCATGC
>CAXTNB010000324.1:0-3613 GCA_964245385.1 uncultured Acetobacteraceae bacterium
CCGTCGGCGACGCGGCCCAGCAGCACGCGCAGCGCGCCGACCAGGGCGCCCACGCTCGGGTCGGCCGGCTGCAGCGTGAGGTGCAGGCCGCCGCTCGCGATCGGCGCGCTGCCCGGACGATGCACCGTGAGCGTCGCCTCGATCTCCGCCCTGCCGGACGCGTCCTCGGCGAAGTGCGACACGTCGAGCTCGATCCTCGCCGACGGCGTGGTGGAGATCGCGCCACCCTGGGCGTAGACGGTGCTGCCGGGCAGGCGCTGGCCGAGATCCAGCGCCAGGGTGCGGCCGATCATGTCGGGGAGCGCTCCCGCCCAGCTGGAGCCGTCGGCCAGCGTGAGCCGGTTGTCCTGCTCGCTGCGGACGACGCTGTCGCGGTCGAGGTAGGGCGCGATGCTCGGCGTGCGCAGCTCGACCACCAGCGGAGCGCCAGGCCTCGCCTGCCCCGCCACCGCGGTCAGGGTGTAGTAGCTCGGCTCGGCGCCGCCGCAGCCGGCGAGCAGCGCGACCGGGACGGCCAGCGCCAGTCGCCGCAGGCGCGGCCGCGCCCGCCGGCGGACAGGATCGCGTGTCGGCCGAACAGCTGTCATGGATGGCTCCGGCCGAAGCTCAGCGACGAGGGGTGGTTCTTCAGGTAGTCGGCCAGCGAGCGGATCGACCGCGCCGTGCCGTCGACCTGGTCGAGCGTCCGCTGCAGGTCGCCGTGGAAGTCCGAGTTGCCGCCGTAGGCCGCGAGGGCCGCATTGGCGTTCGCCACCGCCTGCTGCAGCTGATCGGCGATCGCCGGCAGGCGCTGCAGCAGCGGGTCCAGCCCTTGATCGGCGTGACGGGTCAGATGATCGACGCTGGCCAGGGTGCGGTCGAGCTGCACCAGCGCCTGCTTGACTTCCGGGCCGCCGACGGTGGCGTCGGCATGGGCGAGCAGCTCGCTCAGGTTGTCGCCGATCTGCTCGATCGGCAGCGCCGCCAGCTTGGCCGACACGGTGGAGAGCGAGTCGGTGATGCCGTCGAGGCCGCCCGGCTGGCTCGGCAGCACGATCGCCTCGCCCTCCTGGTTGATCGGCACCGGAGGCACCTTCGGCACGAAGGTCAGCGAGATGATCGAGGATCCGGCCAGGAGGTTGCCGGTGGCGACCTCGGCGCGCAGGCCGCGGTTGACCATCGCCTGCGTCACCGTCCTGGGCGAGTCGTGACGCAGGTCCTGCTCCGACAGCACCCGCTCGGGTTCCACCTCCATCGCGACCCGCACCCGGGTATCGCCGCTGTGCTGGTCGATCAGCAGCTTGATGTCGGTCACGTTGCCGACCTGGATGCCGAACATCTCGACCGGGCTGCCGATCTCGAGCCCCTTGGTGGAGCTGCGCAGGTAGGTGACGAACTGGATGCGCTGCTGGTAGCCGGCATTGTCCGCCGCATCCTTGTCCGGATAGATCTCGAACACGTCCCTCGTCGTGGCCCGCGGCGCGTCCTTGTCCCTTCGCCGCAGCGGCAGGCCGAACGCGACGCCGCCCGAGACCAGCGCCTGCAGCGACTCGATCTGGAAGTGCAGGTTGCCGCCCTGCAGGTCGACGGTGAGACCCGAGACGTCCCAGAAGTGGGTGTCCTTGCGCAGGAACTGGTCGTAGGGCGCCTTGACGAAGGCCTGCAGCATGATCGGCCCCCTGCCGTTCGGCGGTATCTTGTAGCTGAGCACCTCGCCCACGGTGATGTCGCGGAAGAACACCGGCGAATCCTGGCTGACCGAGCCGAGCGAGCCGGTCGTCAGCGTGAAGATGCTGCCGGGCTCGTCGGACCGCACGCCGGGCGGCGCGTCCAGGCCCTTGAACTTGGTCTCCCTGGTTCCCCCCGGCGGCCCGGGATCGATGGCGATGAAGGCGCCCGACACCAGGGTCTCGAGCCCGCTGATGTTGGCGCCCGACAGCCGCGGACGCACGACCCAGAACTTGGCGTGGTCGGTCAGCAGCGGTGCCGACTGCGCGCCCATCTCCACCCGCACGTCGACATGCTGCAGGTCGTGGCTGAGCGCGATGCCCTGCACCGTGCCCAGTCCCACCGCCTTGTGCTTGATCTGGGTCTGTCCGGTGGTGAGGCCGTCGGCGCTGTCGAACTGGATGGTGATCTCCGGCCCCTGGCGCGAGATCGTGGTCCAGGCGAGGTAGCCGCCGATCGCCAGCACCAGCACCGGGATCAGCCAGATCAGGGAGAAGCGGATCGGCCGCGAGGTGGCTTCAGGCGCGCCGCCTGCCGGCCGGTCGTCTGGTTCCCCGCTCACGCCCGTGCTGGCTCCGCCGGCCTGACGGCGCTCGCGCGCGCGGCGCTGGCCGCCAGCGCCGGACCGTTGGCGCCGGTCACGTCCCACATCACCCTCGGATCGAAGCAGTTGGCGCCGAAGATCGTCAGGATGACGACCGCGGCGAACGCCAGCATGCCGCCGTCGGCGTGCACGTCGGCGAGCGCGCCGAACTGCACCATCGCCACCAGGATCGAGATCATGAACACGTCGATCATCGACCAGCGGCCGATGAACACGACCAGCCGGAACAGCCTGGTGCGGCCGGTCAGCCACTTCGGCGAGCTCTCCCAGGTCGAGAAGCACATCCAGCAGAGGCTCAGGATCTTGAGCACGGGCACGGTGATGCTGGCGAAGAACACCAGCAGCGCGAGCGGCAGCATCTTCGCCTGGTAGAGCTCGATCACCCCGGCCCCGATGGTATGGCCGCCGCCCTGATGCAGCTTGATGATGGTCATGACCGGAAACAGGTTGGCGGGGATGTAGAAGATGATGGCGCAGAACACGAACATCAGGGTGCGCCGCACGCTGTCGGGCTTGCGCCGGTGCAGCAGCTTGCCGCAGCGCGGGCAGCCGCCGACGCAGCGCTCGAGGTCGAGCGGCGCCTCCGAGACGCAGACCAGCCCGCAGGAGCGGCAGGAGACCAGATGATCCGCGGGCGGCAGCGGCAGCGCCCGCGCCGCTTCCTCCGGATTGCTGCCGGCTCCTTCGGGACTGGTCTCGTGGCGGCGACACGGATGGGCCAGCCGCACGCGCCGGCGCGACCAGATCACGTCGTCGTCGAGCGTCGTGTCGGTCGCGGCCATCGTCACCATCAGCGCGAACAGCGCGTAGACCGTCGGACCGAGCGACACGTCGGCGAGGTCGATCATCTTGGTGTAGGCGACGAGCAGGCCGAGCAGATAGACCTCGATCATCGACCATGGGCGCAGGCGGTCGTACCAGCGCATCATGTGCGGCACCCGCCAGGGCAGCCGGTGATGCAGCGCTCCCAGCAGGATGCCGAGCATCAGCAGGATCTCGATGCCGGGGATGATCGTGGTCACCAGCCCCACCAGGATGCCGGCCGTGACCCAGCCTTCACGCATCAGCTCGATCGGTCCGGTGAACAGGGTGACGGTGCGGGCGCGACCGAAGATGCTGATCGTCATCAGCGGCAGCGTGACGCAGACCAGGTAGAGCGTGAGCGAGCTCAGGCAGAACGCGAGCGGGGTCGCGATCGGCGGGTTGGCGAACTTGCGCCCGAGCATGGCGTCGCAGCGGCTGCAGCGTGCCACGAACTCGGGCTGCAGCTCGGGCAGGCGCTGCGCCAGCCCGCAGCCGACG
>CAXTNB010000325.1:0-335 GCA_964245385.1 uncultured Acetobacteraceae bacterium
TAGAGCGACACGTTGCCGCTCACCACCGGGAAATCCAGCGCCAGGCAGGCCTCGCCCATGCCGGCGATCGCGTCGGCGAACTGGCCCATCACCTCCGGCCGCTCGGGGTTGCCGAAATTGAGGTTGTCGGTGATCGCCAGCGGCCGCGCGCCGGTGGCGGTCAGGTTGCGCCAGGCCTCGGCCACCGCCTGCGCCCCGCCGAGGCGCGCGTCGGCGGCGACGTAGCGCGGCGTGCAGTCGGTGGTCAGCGCGAGCCCGATCGTCGTGTCCTCGACGCGCACGATGGCGGCGTCCGCGGCGCCGGGGCGGCGCACCGTCTGGCCGCCGCCGGTGCG
>CAXTNB010000325.1:345-3612 GCA_964245385.1 uncultured Acetobacteraceae bacterium
GTACTGGTCCCACACCCAGGCGCGCGAGGCGAGGTCGGGGGAGGCGACCAGGTGGAGCAGCGCGGCCTCGATGCCCACCGGATCGGGCACCGCGCCGAGCGGCGCCGGCACCGGGGTCGGCGCGGTGGGGCGGTGATACAGCGGCGCCTGCTCGGCCAGCGGGCCGAGCGGGATGTCGGCCTCGACGCGGCCCCGATGCCGCACGACGATGCGGCCGGTGTCGGTGAGGTGGCCGATCACCGCGAAATCCAGCTCCCACTTCTCGAAGATCGCGCGCGCCTGCTCGGTGCGGTCCGGGCGCAGCACCATCAGCATGCGCTCCTGGCTCTCCGACAGCATCATCTCGTAGGCGCTCATGCCGCGCTCGCGCTGCGGCACCCGGTCGAGCTCGAGCTCGATGCCGACGTCGCCCTTGCCCGCCATCTCCACCGACGAGGAGGTGAGGCCGGCCGCCCCCATGTCCTGTATGGCGACGATCGCGTCGGTGGCCATCAGCTCCAGGCAGGCCTCGATCAGCAGCTTCTCGGTGAACGGGTCGCCGACCTGCACCGTGGGGCGCTTCGCGTCGGCGTCGGCCGCGAACTCCGCCGACGCCATGGTGGCGCCGTGGATGCCGTCGCGGCCGGTCGGCGAGCCGACATAGACCACCGGGTTGCCGATGCCGGCGGCGGCCGAGAGGAAGATGCGGTCCCGCCGCGCGACGCCCACCGTCATCGCGTTGACCAGCGGATTGCCGTCGTAGCGGGCGTGGAAGTTGATCTCGCCGCCCACCGTCGGCACGCCGACGCAGTTGCCGTAGCCGCCGACGCCGCGCACCACGCCGTCGACGATCCGCCGCGTGGCGGGATGGGCCGGGTCGCCGAAGCGCAGCGCGTTGAGGTTGGCGACCGGCCGCGCCCCCATGGTGAACACGTCGCGCAGGATGCCGCCGACCCCGGTCGCGGCCCCCTGGTACGGCTCGATGAAGGAGGGGTGGTTGTGGCTCTCCATCTTGAAGATGGCGGCGAGCCCCTGGCCGATATCGACCACGCCGGCATTCTCGCCCGGGCCGTGGATCACCCAGGGTGCGGTGGTCGGCAGGGTGCGCAGCCAGGCGCGCGAGGACTTGTAGGAGCAGTGCTCCGACCACATCACCGAGAAGATGCCGAGCTCGGTCAGGCTCGGCGTGCGCGCCATGATCGACAGCACGCGCGCATATTCCTCGCCGGTGAGGCCGAAGCCGCGGGCGAGCGCCTCGTCGACCACGCTCATGCCGCGAGCGCCCGGGCCAGCCCGTCGAACAGCGGACGGCCGTCGACGCCGCCGGTCAGCGGATCGACGTGATCCTCGGCGTGCGGCATCAGTCCGAGCACGCGCAGGTTGGCGCTGAACACGCCGGCGATGCCGCGCGCGCTGCCGTTCGGGCTCTGCGCCCCGACGCGGCCCTCGGCGTCGGCGTAGCGGAACGCGACCCGCCCCTCGCCTTCCAGCCGGTCGAGCGTCGCCTCGTCGGCGACGTAGTTGCCGTCGCCGTGCGCGAGCGGCGCGCGGAACACCGCACCCGCCCGCCACTGCCGGGTGAAGGCGGTGTCGGCGCGCTCCACCCGCAGGTGGCAGTCGTGCGACAGGAAGCGCAAGCCCGCGTTGCGCAGCAGCGCGCCCGGCAGCAGCCCGGCCTCGGTCAGGATCTGGAAGCCGTTGCAGACGCCGAGCACGTGGCCGCCGCGCGCCGCATGGGCGCGCACCGCGGCCATGATCGGCGAATGCGCCGCCATCGCGCCGCAGCGCAGGTAGTCGCCGTGGCTGAAGCCGCCCGGCAGCACCAGCAGGTCGAGCGGCGGCAGCTCGCTGTCGCGGTGCCACAGCATGCGCGGCGCGGTGCCGGTCGCGGCACGCAGCGCGATCGCCATGTCGCGCTCCCGGTTGGTGCCCGGGAACAGCACGATGCCGGCGCGCATCGGTTCAGGTCCTACCCGGGGCCGCCGGGCCTGGCGCCGTCGCACGGGAAGGAATCGTGCAGCGCGGCGTAGACCACCTCGCCGACCTGGTCGCGCAGCCGCTCCTTGTGGCCGTCGATCCACGAGACCACCATGCCGCGCATCGCCGAGCCCGACGCGGTGCGCGGCACGCAGATGCCGGACTTGCCCTGCTCGCCGCCGAGATGCTGCATCAGCGCGAAGCTGTCCGCCATGCCGGTGATGTAGGCGTCGCAGATCTGCTGGCCGCCGTTGCGCGGGCTGTCGCAGAACTGCACGAAGCGGCCGGCCTGCATCGGCGAGACGCGCTGCGCCCCGGCCGGTGCTGCGAGCGACAGCGACAGGGCGCACCCGGCCACGGCCAGAACCGTCATCCTGCACGACATCACACCACCTCGACGCTGTAGGTTTCGATCACCGCGTTGGCGAGCAGCCGCTGCGCCATCGCCTCGCCGCGCGACCGCGCCGCCTCGGCATCGGCCTGCTCCAGCTCGATCTCGATCACGCGGCCGGCGCGCACCTCGCCGACCTCGCCGAAGCCGAGCACGTGCAGCGCGTGGCCGATCGCCCGGCCCTGCGGGTCGAGCACGCCGTCCTTGAGCATGACGGTGACGCGGAGCTTCACGGGGCCGCCCTCACCGCCGCGGCGTCACTGCATGACCTCCGGACCCTTCAGGTCGTTGTTGCCGGCCTCGGGCAGGATGCCGAGCCGCTTGGCCACCTCCTGGTAGGCCTCCTCGACGCGGCCGAGGTCGCGGCGGAAGCGGTCCTTGTCGAGCTTCTCGCTGGTCTTGCTGTCCCACAGGCGGCAATTGTCGGGGCTGATCTCGTCGGCCAGCACCAGGCGCATGTCCTCGTTCTCCCACAGCCGGCCGAACTCCAGCTTGAAGTCGACCAGGGTGATGCCGACGCCCAGGAACAGGCCGGACAGGAAGTCGTTGATGCGCAGGGCGAGCGCGACCATGTCGTCCATGTCGGCGGTCGAGGCCCAGCCGAACGCGGTGATGTGCTCCTCGGCCACCATCGGGTCGGAGAGCGCGTCGTTCTTGTAGTAGTACTCGATGATCGAGCGCGGCAGGCGGGTGCCCTCGGGGATGCCGAGCCGCTTGGACAGGCTGCCGGCGGCGACGTTGCGCACCACCACCTCCAGCGGCACGATCTCGACCTCGCGTATCAGCTGCTCGCGCATGTTCAGGCGGCGGACGAAGTGCGTCGGCACGCCGATCTCGTGCAGCCGCAGCATCAGGTGCTCGCTGATGCGGTTGTTCAGCACGCCCTTGCCGGTGATGATGCCCTTCTTGGCGCCGTTGCC
>CAXTNB010000326.1:0-3601 GCA_964245385.1 uncultured Acetobacteraceae bacterium
CCGACGAAGCGCGGATCCGCGTCGACCAGCGCGTAGCTGTACGCCATCTGCGCGAACACCGCCTGCGGCGGCAGGATGCGGATCAGCTGGGTCAGGTAGCGGATCTTGACGCCGCAACCGGCCTGCGCGCGCGGCGTGCCGCATCCGAGCCGGTCGCGCATCCTGGCCTCGGCGAGGTCGGTGCGGCGCCTCGCCTGCGCGACCAGCGCGGCGAGGCCGGGGCGGATCTCCTCGAGGTCGCGCGCGAAATCCTCGCCGTGCCAGGGGTGGGCGAGACCGAGGCCGGCGGACTCGCGCACCAGCGGATAGTGCATCAGCTCCAGGTAGAGCACGTGGTCGCCGGCGGCCCGGTTGGCGGCCTCGGCCAACATCTCGCCGGCATGGTCGCGACCGGCGAGGTCGAACTTGGCGAAGGCGCGGAAGAAGTGGTCGTGTCCGGAGGCGTCGGACGGCGTCGGCACGTAGTCGCGCATCGAGAAGGCGTCGACGGTGCCGTCATAGAGGCCCGGCATCCGGGCGAGCGCGTCGGCGGCGCGCAGCGCGCCGGCGGGGCAGGGGGCGGCACTGAGCACGTGCGTGGTCGGATCGAGGCACAGGCCGCTCGCCTGCGCCCACGCGAGATAGCTCTCGGCGTAGATCGCCCCCGAGAGATGGTTGTGCAGGTCCGCGCCCTTGGGCAGCTCGCGCATCAGCACGCGCAGCCGTGCCGGCTGCCCGAGCAGGCTGTCGAAGACGGCGGCGGCGCGGCGGCCCAGGTCGGGTGCTGAGTCGGGTGCTGAGTCGGGTGCCGCCGCGCCCGCCGGCGTGGGCAGCAGCAGGCAGAGGACGAGGAGGATCCGGATCATCGCCGGAGCGTGGATGAGGCGGCCGACGGTCGCAACCGTCATCGCGCGGCGGCCGGGCGAGGCGGCTCGCCCCGCCCGGCCGTGCGGCTCAGGGACCGCTCAGCGCTTCCACCAGCCGGTGCGGCGGACCGGCGGAGACTCGACGGCGTCGATCAGGATCGGCTGCACGGCGTTGCCGGGCCGCTCCTCGGCGGCCGCGGTCGGAGCCGGTTCCGCCTCCGCGGTTGGCGGCGCCGCTACTGGCTCGTCGAGCGGGGCCTGCGGTCGCAGCGCCTCGACGACCGGCTCCGGCTTCCTGGGCTTGCGGACCCGCGGCTTGGCGACCTTCTGCGCCGGGGCGGCGTGCGCTGCCTCCGCCGGCGTCTCCGACCCGCTGCGGGGCGAGGCCGCGGCGCGCCTGCGCTTCGGCTTGGCCGGAGCCTCGGCCGCGGCCGGTCCGATCGCGGCCTCGGCGAGCGTCGATGCCGCGGCGACCGGTTGGGCCTCGGGCTCCGCGACCGGCGCGGGCAGGGTCTCGACCGGGAGCGCGACCTGGAGGTCGGGCTGCGGTGCGACGACGGACGCGAGTGCTGCGGGCGTCGAGGCGGCTTCGACCGCCAGCGTCGGCGACGGCTCGGCGTCCTGCTCGATCATGTCGAAGATGTCGAAGCGGCCGCCGAACGGATCGGCCGGAGTCGGCCCGGCATAGGACGGCGTCGCCTGCTGCGGCTCGTCCTGCGCGGCGCGGCCGCCGTCGGATTCGCGCGGCTTGCGACCGCGGGCGCCGCCGCGCCGGCCGCGCTTGCGGCCGCCGCCCTGCTCCTCCGACAGAGGCACCTCGCCCGCCGTCCGCACGCCGAGCTCGCCGTCCGGATCCTCGTCGAGGCCGGAGGCATCGCCGGCGGCGCGGGCGACCTCGCCCTGCGCGGCGCGGGCGACCTCGCCGTCACGCCCGCCGTCCGGCTGCTCGCCCTCCTGCGACGAGAGGTCCGGCGCGGACGCGCCGTTGGCGTCTTCCCTGCGACCGCCGCGGCGGCGGCGACGACGGCGACGGCGCTTATGTTCCTCCTCGCGCTGCGCCGCGGAGCCGGCGGCGGCCGGCGAGGCCTGCGTCGCGTCCGCCTCCGTCGCCTCGACGTCATCGGCCTCGTCGTCGGGCTCCTCGAACTCGACCGTGTCGACGAGCCCGTGGGTGATCACGCCGTTGGCCGGCAGGAAGCGCTCGGCCGCGACCTCGGAGACCGCCCGCGTGACCGGGACCGGCTGGTCGGCCGCGGCGGCGGCGAGCTGCGGCCGGATCTTCTCGATGCGCGACTGCGGCGGGATCAGGCTGTCATCGATCGCGAGCGTGACCGTCATGCGATGCCGCTGCTCGATCTCGGCCAGCCAGACGCGCTTGTGGTTGAGCACGTAGAGCGCCACCGCGCCGGCGAGGTAGACCACGATCTCGGCGGCGCGCTGCTTGGCGCCCTCCTCCTCGATCGCGCGCAGCACGTGCAGGGCCGCACTGTCGGTGCCGCGGACGAAGCCGGTGCCGGCGCAGTGCGGGCAGGCGACGAAGGAGCTCTCGGCGATCGAGGGCCGCAGGCGCTGGCGCGACATCTCCATCAGGCCGAAGGCGCTGATCTGGCCGACCTGGATGCGGGCGCGGTCGTTGCGCAGCGCGTCCTTGAGGCGGCGCTCGACCATGGCGTTGTGGCGCCGCGCCTCCATGTCGATGAAGTCGATCACGATCAGCCCGGCGAGGTCGCGCAGGCGCAGCTGTCGCGCCACCTCGTCGGCCGCCTCCAGGTTGGTGCGCAGCGCCGTCTCCTCGATGCCGCGCTCGCGGGTGGAGCGGCCGGAGTTGACGTCGATCGCGACCAGCGCCTCGGTCTGGTTGATCACCAGGTAGCCGCCGGAGCGCAGCTGCACGGTCGGCTGCAGCATGGCGTCGAGATGGTGCTCGACCTGGTAGTACGAGAACAGCGGCTGGCCGTGGTCGCGCCAGAGCTGCACCTTCTGCGCGTTGGCCGGCATCAGGTTGCGCATGAACTCGCGCGCGGCCTTCCAGCCGGCCTCGCCGTCCACCGCGATCTCCTCGATGTCGCGGGTGTAGACGTCGCGGATCGCGCGCTTGATCAGGTTGGCTTCCTCGTAGATCAGCGCCGGCGCCATGGCGCGCAGGGTCTGCTCGCGCACGTCGTCCCACAGGCGAAGCAGGTACTCGCAGTCTCGCATGATCTCCGGCCGCGGGCGCTGCGCGCCGGCGGTGCGGATGATCATCGCCATGCCGCGCGGGATGTCGAGCGCGGCGGTGATCTCCTTCAGGCGCTTGCGGTCGGCCGCCGAGGTGATCTTGCGCGACACGCCGCCGCCGCGCAGCGAGTTCGGCATCAGCACGCAGAAGCGGCCGGCGAGCGAGATGTAGGTGGTCAGCGCGGCACCCTTGTTGCCGCGCTCCTCCTTGACGACCTGGATCAGCAGGATCTGGCGGCGGCGTATCACCTCCTGGATCTTGTAGTGGCGCAGGAAGCGCGTGCTCTGCGATGCCGGACGGCCGTCGTCGCCGCCGTCGGACTCTCCGCCCAGGGTCTCGGGCACCGCGTCCGGCTGCTCGCCCTGGTCCCGCGCCAGCCGCTCGGCGCCGCCGCCCTCCGGGTCCTGCCCATCCGGCGCGTGATCGTTGGCGGGCTCCGGCCGGGTGAAGTCGGTGCGGTCGATCGGCGACAGCTCGCGGGCACCGCCGTAGCCCTCGCGGGCGTCGTGGGACATCGCCAGCGCGGCGTCGGGCTCGC
>CAXTNB010000327.1:0-2545 GCA_964245385.1 uncultured Acetobacteraceae bacterium
CCGGCAGCATCGGGTTGTAGCTGCCCACCTTCTCGATGAAGCGGCCGTCGCGCGGCGAGCGGCTGTCGGCGACGACGATGTGGTAGTACGGACGCTTCTTGGCGCCGGCGCGGGCGAGGCGGATCTTGAGGCTCATGCGAACTCCGTGGCGAGCAGGGTGGATCTAGTGCGGGCGCTGGTTGGGGCCGCGCTGCGGCGGCGCCATCCCCTTGGGCATCAGGGCCGACATGCCGTGGCGCATCAGGCCCTTGGCGCCGATCTTGTTGATGCGCTTCATCATCGTCGACATGTCGTCGAACTGCTTGAGCAGGCGGTTGACCTCCTGCACGGTGGCACCCGAGCCGGCGGCGATGCGCTTCTTGCGGCTCGCCTTGATGATCTCCGGGGTGCGACGCTCCGCCTTGGTCATCGACGAGATGATCGCGGTGTGGCGCTTGAGGACCCGGGTGTCGAGGTCCTTGCCGGCGAGCTGGTCCTTCATCTGGCCCATCCCCGGCAGCATCTCGAGGATGCCGGAGATCGAGCCCATCTTGCTGATCTGCCTGATCTGGGCGGCATAGTCGTCGAGGTCGAACTTGCCGCGCAGCATCTTGCGCGCGAGCTTCTCGCTCTCCTCGTGATCCAGCGTGTCGGAGGCGCGCTCCACCAGGCCGGCGAGGTCGCCCAGGCCGAGGATGCGGCCGGCCACCCGCTCGGGATGGAAGTCCTCCAGCGCGTCGAGCTTCTCGCCCGAGCCGGTCAGCTTGATCGGCGCCCCGGTGACGTGGCGCATCGACAGCGCCGCACCGCCGCGCGCGTCGCCGTCCATCCGCGTCATCACGATGCCGGTGACGCCCACCGCCTCGTTGAAGGCGCGCGCGGTGTTGACCGCGTCCTGGCCGGTCATGGCGTCGACCACCAGCAGCGTCTCGGCCGGGCTGGTGGCGGCGCGTATCTGCCGCACCTCCTCCATCAGCGCCTCGTCGATCGACAGCCGCCCGGCGGTATCGAGGATGACGACGTCGAAGCCCTCGCGCCGCCCGGTCTCCATGGCGCGCAGCGCGATCTGCACCGGCGTCTGGCCGGCGACGATCGGTAGCGACGGCACCCCTGCCCGCTCGGCCAGCTGCGCCAGCTGCAGCTGCGCCGCCGGGCGCTGCGTGTCGAGGCTGGCCAGCAGCACGCGGCGGCGCTCGCGGCCGCCGAGCCGCAGCGCCAGCTTGCCGGAGGTCGTGGTCTTGCCCGAGCCCTGCAGCCCGACCATCAGGATCGGCACCGGTGCGGCGGCGGCCAGGTTCAGCGGCACCGCGCCGGCGCCGCCGAGCGCCTCGACCAGCGCGTCGTTGACGATCTTCGCCACCGCCTGGCCGGGCGAGATGCTCTCCAGCACCTCGGCACCCACCGCGCGCTCGCGCACCCGGTTCACGAACTCCTTGACCACCGGCAGCGCCACGTCGGAGTCCAGCATCGCCAGCCGCACTTCGCGCAGCGCCTCGGCGACGTCCGCCTCGGAGAGCGCGCCGCGCGAGCGCAGGCGGTCGAACACGCCGGTCATCTTGCCCGACAGAGTGTCGAACATAGGCCTCACCCCAATGCTCATTGCGCCGCTGCGCGAGCCTTCGCGAAGCGACGTGTCAGTCGGAGGCCCGCATACGGACGACCGACCCGGATGTCAATGCGGCGCGGCCGGCTCAGGAGTCCGCGTACGGGTTCCTGGTGCCGCGCAGCTGCAGCCGGATCGGCGTGCCGGGCAGGTCGAACTGCTCGCGCAGCCCGTTGACTAGGTAGCGCTGGTAGTCCTCGGGCAGCAGCTCGGCGCGTGTGCCGAACAGGATGAAGGTCGGCGGCCGCGCCTTGGCCTGCGTCATGTAGCGCAGCTTCAGTCGCCTGCCTTCGACCAGCGGCGGCTGGTGCCGCTCCAGCGCCCCCTCGAACCAGCGGTTCAGCGCGCCGGTGGAGACGCGCCGGTTCCACACCTCGTGCGCCGCCCGCACCGCCGGCAGCAGCCTCGCGATGCCCGCACCGGTCAGCGCGGAGAACGACACCACCGGGATGCCCTTCATCTGCGACAGCGAGAACTCGATCCGGTCGGAGATCGCGCGCCGCGTCGCCACCCGGTCCTCGACCGCGTCCCACTTGTTCAGCGCCAGCACGCAGCCGCGGCCCTCGCGCTCGATCAGGCGCGCGATCTGCAGGTCCTGCTCGTGCACGCCGAGGGTCGCATCCAGCGTCAGCACCACGATCTCGGCCATCTTCAGCGCCTCGATCGCCGAGGACACCGACATCTTCTCGAGTGGCGCCTCGATCCGCGCCTTCTTGCGCAGGCCGGCGGTGTCGACCAGCTCGATCGGCCCCTGCGCGTCGAACAGCCGCACCGCCACCGAATCCCGCGTCAGGCCCGGCTCCGGCCCGGTGATCATGCGCTCCTCGCCGAGCAGCCGGTTGAGCAGCGTCGACTTGCCGGCGTTGGGACGCCCGACGATCGTCAGCCGCAGCGGCCCGGGCGGCCGCGGCGGCAGCTCCCCCTCTTCCAGCGGCGCCGTCTCGGCCTGGACCGGTTCCGCGG
>CAXTNB010000327.1:2555-3120 GCA_964245385.1 uncultured Acetobacteraceae bacterium
GGCGCAGCCAGGTGGCAAAGTGCGTGTCGGCCGGCGTGATGCCGGCGCGCACGTCGATGCAGAACAGCACCAGGTCGGCCTGCGCGACCGCATGCTCGGAGGAGGCGCGCATGCGGCCGTACAGGCTCTCCGGCGCCGCCTCCTCCAGCCCCGCGGTGTCGATCAGCCGCACCCGGCGGCCGCGCAGCATCGCCTCGGCCTCCTTGCGGTCGCGCGTCACCCCCGGCGTGTCGGCGACCAGCGCGTGCCGTCGTCCCGCCAGCCGGTTGAACAGCGTCGACTTGCCGACGTTGGGCCGCCCGACGATGACGACGGTCGGCAGGGCGCCGGGAGGATCAGCCCCGGGAAGATCAGCCCCGGGAGCATCAGCCATAGGCGGTGAGCCGGCCGTCGTCGGTCACCACCAGCAGCATGCCCTGCGCCACCACCGGGGTCAGCGGCGAGGCGACCTCGAGCTTGACGGTCTCGCCGATCGCGCCGCTGCGCGCATCCACGCTGATCATGCCCTGCTTGGGGAAGTCGCTGACGCAGATCAGCTTGCCGTTCGCCAGCACCGGGCCGGTCC
>CAXTNB010000327.1:3130-3600 GCA_964245385.1 uncultured Acetobacteraceae bacterium
GCACGTGGCCGCTGGTCTTGTCGAGGCAGGCGAGCTGCTGGTCGGCCGAGAGCAGGAACAGCCAGTTGCCCACCACCACCAGCCCGTCCTTGCCGCTCACCGTGCGCTCCCACAGCCTCCGGCCGGAGCGCATGTCGATGGCGCTCAGCACCTGGCCCAGGCTGATCACGTAGGCGGTGCCGTCGGAGATCACCGGCAGGCCGTGGACCGAGGAGAAGTCCAGGATCGAGTTGCGGCCGCCGACCGCGCCCAGCGTGTCGCTCCACACCGGCTCGCCGGTCTCCAGCCGCACCGCCGCCACGTCGCCGGAGCCGAAGCCCGCCAGGATCACGTTGTCGACGATCGCCGGCGCCGGCTGGCCGAACACGATGGTGGCCGAGGCGGTGGCGGCGTAGTTCCAGAGCTGGCGCCCGCTCGCGGTGTCCAGCGCGATCAGCCGCTCGTCGATGGTGCCGAACACCATGCGGTTC
>CAXTNB010000328.1:0-3584 GCA_964245385.1 uncultured Acetobacteraceae bacterium
AGCATCTCCAGGACCAGCCGGCCCGGGTCGGGTGCCGCGGCGGCGGCGCCGGCCAGGGTGAGCCAGGCCGACGCGGCAGCGGCCGCGATCAGGCGCAACGATCCGCGTGGGCCCGCCGCCCGCGCGCGATCAGCCATTCAGCCTGCGGTCGCGTCCGTACAGCAGCAGCATGAAGAAGATCACCAGGCCGTAGATGATCTGCCGGCCGGCCTCGGGCATCTGCATCACCGCGAGCATGCTCTGCAGCAGCACGATCAGGATGGTGCCGACGACGGTGCCGCTCTGCCGGCCGGAACCGCCGAGGATCGAGGTGCCGCCGAGCACCACGGCGGCGATCGCCGGCAGCAGGTAGGCCTCGCCGATGCCCTGGTAGGCCTTGCCGGCGTAGCCGGTCAGCAGCAGCCCGGCCAGCGTGCTGGCGCAGCCGGCGAGCACGAAGCAGCACACCACGGTGCCGCGCACCGGCATGCCGGACAGGAAGGCGGCGCGCTCGCGGTTGCCGATCGCGTAGACGGCACGGCCGAACGGGGTGGCGCGCAGCAGCAGGCTGGTGGCACCGGCGACCGCCGCCCAGACCAGGATCGCGTTCGGGATCCCGGGCAGCAGCCGGCCGCCGGCCAGCCAGGTCGCGACCGGCATCGCCGAGCTCGGCGGCGCCGCACCGCCGGTGTAGAGCACCATCAGCCCCTGCAGCACCGCGTTCACGCCGAGCGTGAAGATCATCGACGGCACGCGCAGGTAGGCGACGCCGAGCCCGTTGACCAGGCCGATGGCGGCACCCACGGCGAGCGCGATCGGGATCGCCGCGAGGCCGCCGAGGCCGGCGCCGGACAGGCCGGTGGCGAGCATCGCGCCGGTGGCCAGCGTCCAGGGCACCGACAGGTCGATATGGCCGAGCAGGATCACCAGCATCGCGCCGCTGGCGACGATGCCGAGGAAGGAGGCCACCTGGAGCTGCTGCACCAGGTAGTGCGGCGACAGGAAGCTCGAGTTGTAGAGCGAGCCGGCGAGCAGGATCAGGACGATGAAGCCGCTGGCGATCAGCAGCGGCAGGTCGGCGGCACGCGGGCGGAAGCGGCGCGGTGCCGCCCGGGCTGGTACTGGTGCCGGGGTCGGGCCGCTCACCGGTAGGTCTCGAGCCGGTTGCGTATGCGCAGCAGCGGCAGCGCGCCGAGGCTGACCGCGGCCAGCAGGATCAGTCCCTGGAACAGCGGCTGCCACAGCGGCGAGGCGCGCAGCACGAACAGCAGGTCGCCGATGGTGCGCAGGATGAAGGCGCCGACGACGGAGCCGAGCAGGCCGCCGACGCCGCCGAACAGCGAGGTGCCGCCGATCACCACCGCGGCGATCGCGTTCAGGGTGAGGTCGCCCGCCTGCGTCGCACTCGCCTGGGCGGACTCCGCGATCAGGGTAAGCAGCAGTCCGGCCAGCGAGGCGAACAGGCCGCTGAGCACGTAGGCGCATGCCTTGGCGCGCGACACCTTGACGCCGGACATGTAGGCCGACGCCTCCGCCGAGCCGACCGCGTAGAGGGCGCGCCCGGTGACCGAGCGGCGGAACGGCAGCCAGAACAGCAGCAGCAGCGCCAGCAGCAGCAGCATCGTGACCGGGATGCCGGCGAGGTCGCCGGTGACCCGGCTCGCGAGGTCGTCATCGACGTCGCCGCCCGGGTTGGGGCGCAGCAGCAGCGCCACGCCGTAGAACATCGTGCTGGTGGCGAGCGTCGCGATGATCGGCTGCAGCCGGCCGGCGACCACCGCCAGCGCGTTGATGCCGCCGGCCAGCAGGCCGGCGCCGAGCACGACGGCCACGCCGGCCGCCAGGTGGAGGGGCGTCCCGGACAGCACCGTCGAGGCGAGGCAGTTGGCGAGCACGACGGTGGCGCCGACCGAGAGGTCGATGCCGCCGGTGATGACGACGAAGGTCTGCGCCATCGCGATCAGCGCCAGCAGCGCCCCCTTGTTGGCGGCGGGGCCCCGCCCGCCCCCGGGCCCGCCGCGCGGCTGCAGCGCCAGGTAGAGCGCTGCCATCGCGGCGAGGATCAGCCCGGCGAGCAGCGGCACCGCGTTGTGCCGCACGACCCGGTGCAGCCCCAGGGACAGGGCGAGCGGCCGGGTGGCGGCGCTCACGCCACCTCTCCCATCGCCGGCCGCGGCGACGGGGCGATGTTGAGCGCGCCGGCGATGATCTCCTGCTCGTTGATGGCCTCGCCGGAGAGCTCGCGCACCACCCGGCCGTCGTAGAAGATCATCACCCGGTCGCACAGGCCGATCAGCTCGTCGTAGTCGGTGGTGTAGAGCAGGATGGTGGTGCCGGCCGCCGCAAGCTCGCGCAGCAGGCGGTAGATCTCCTGCTTGGTGCCGACGTCGATGCCCCGCGTCGGATCGCACAGCAGCAGCACCCGGGGGGTGGCCATCAGCCACTTGCCGATCGCGACCTTCTGCTGGTTGCCGCCCGAGAGGGTGCCGACCGGCAGCTCGATCACCGCCTTGATGCGCATGCGCTCGACCATGCCGCGCACCGCTTCGCGCTCGCGCGCGGCATCGAGGAACGGGCCGCGGCACCAGCGCCGCAGGGTCGAGGCGGTCAGGTTGTCGGCGACCGACATCGGCAGCATCAGCCCCTCGGTCTTGCGGTCCTCGGGGATCAGCGCGAGCCCCAGCCGCGGCGCCTTGGCCGCCTGCGGGCTGCCGGGACGCACCACGTCGCCGTCGACGCGGACCTCGCCCTCGATGCCGGAGAGGCAGCCGAACAGGGCGAGCAGGAACTCGCGCTGGCCCTGTCCGTCCAGCCCGCCCAGGCCCAGGATCTCGCCCGGCGCGGCCGACAGGGTGATGCCGCGCAGCCGCCGCTCCCAGCACAGGTCGCGGGTCTGCAGCGCCGGGCGCGGCGCCGTCGGCGGCGGCGGCGGACGCGGCGGGAAGGCCTGCGACAGCTCGCGGCCGATCATCATGCGCACGATCTCGTCCTCGCCGCACTCGCCGCTGGCGAAGCTGCGCACGTGCCGGCCGTTGGCGTAGACCGAGCAGGTGTCGGCCAGCTCGCGTATCTCGTGCATGCGGTGCGAGATGTAGAGGATGCACATCCCCTGGTCGCGGAGCTGCCGGATCAGGCCGGAGACGCGGCCGACATCCTCGGCGGTGAGTGCGGAGGTGGCCTCGTCGAGGATCAGCAGGCGCGGCCGGCGGCCGAGCGCCTTGGCGATCTCGACCATCTGCCGGCGCGACAGCGGCAGGTCGCGCACCCGCTCGCGCGGATCGACCGCCTCGCAGCCGACCAGCGCCAGCAGCCGCTCCGCCTCGCGGTGCTGCGCGCGGCGGTCGATCAGGCCGAAGCGGCGCGGCGGCGCGGTGATGCCGATATTGTCGGCGACACTGAGGTCGGGCAGCAGCGACAGCTCCTGGAACACGCAGACGATGCCGCGCGCCTGCGCCTCCGCCGGCCCGCGGAAGCGCACCGGCGCGCCGTCCAGGATCATCTCGCCCTCGTCGGCGGCCACCACGCCGGCGACGACCTTGATCAGCGTGCTCTTGCCGGCACCGTTCTCGCCCATCACGGCGTGGATCGACCCGGCCCGGCAGCGC
>CAXTNB010000329.1:0-3581 GCA_964245385.1 uncultured Acetobacteraceae bacterium
CGCAACATCCTCGACGGCACCATCTTCCGCGAGCCGATCATCTGCGCCAACGTGCCGCGGCTGGTGCCGCACTGGACACAGCCGATCGTCATCGGCCGTCACGCCTACGGCGACATCTACCGCGCCGTCGAGACCAAGATCCCGGGCCCCGGCCGCGTCACGCTGACCTACCAGCCGGCCGACGGCGGCGCGCCGCTCGCGCTCGAGGTGCACGACTTCAAGGGTTCCGGCGTCACGCTCGGGATGCACAACACGAGGGAGTCGATCACCGGCTTCGCGCGCGCCAGCTTCCGCTACGGCCTCGACCGCGGGATGCCGGTCTACCTCTCCACCAAGAACACGATCCTGAAGGCCTATGACGGCATGTTCAAGGACGTGTTCCAGGAGGTGTTCGACGCCGAGTTCAAGTCCGCGTTCGACTCGAAGGGCCTGACCTACGAGCACCGGCTGATCGACGACATGGTGGCGGCGGCGCTGAAGTGGTCCGGCGGCTACGTGTGGGCCTGCAAGAACTACGACGGCGACGTGCAGAGCGACATCGTGGCGCAGGGCTTCGGCAGCCTGGGCCTGATGACCTCGGTGCTGCTGGCGCCGGACGGCAACACGGTGGAGTCGGAGGCGGCGCACGGCACGGTGACGCGGCACTACCGCGAGCACCAGAAGGGACGGCAGACCAGCACCAACCCGATCGCCTCGATCTTCGCCTGGACACGCGGCCTGATCTATCGCGGCCGGTTCGACGGCACCCCGGACGTGACGCAGTTCGCAGAGACGCTGGAGCGGGTCTGCATCGATACCGTCGAGGCGGGCCACATGACCAAGGACCTGGCGCTGCTGGTGGGTCCGCAGCAGCCGTGGCTCAACACGGAGGACTTCCTCGGCAAGATCGACGAGAACCTGGGGCGCGCGAGCCGGCTCTGAAGCCGCGCGGCGTGCTCGAGCCGGCGTACTGCTACCTGGACAGCGGATCCAGCCGGTCCTCCTCGTGGATCTGGCGCAGCGCCTCGGTCCAGTACTCGTCGTTGCGGCCATGCGGCCGGCCGTCCTTCTCCCAAAGCTCGTACGCGCGCACCCGGACGCGTTCGTCTGTGCGTTTTGCTTCGTCGCTCATGGCTCATAGACCCCGAATCCGGCGGCATCCCACGATCATGCGCCGTGCGCACGTTGCGTGAAAACCCGTGCCGTTCGGGTCTGAAAACAGATGATGAAGCAGAGCGTTGCAAGGATCCTCAACCATCCTGGCGATAAGGCGAGAGGGTCGCCAGCTCCTCCATCTCGGCGAGCCGCGCCAGCCGCTCCTGCTCGACGAAGCCGGCCACCGCCTCGCGCAGCCCGGGGTGGGCGATCCAGTGCGCCGAGTACGTCGGCCGCGGCAGGTAGCCGCGCTGGATCTTGTGCTCGCCCTGCGCGCCGGCCTCGACCCGGGCCAGGCCGTGCTCGATCGCGAACTCGATCGCGCGGTAGTAGCACAGCTCGAAATGCAGGAACGGCCAGTCGCCGATGCATCCCCAGTTGCGGCCGTAGAGGGTGTCGCCGCCGAGCAGGTTCAGCGCGCCGGCGACCGGACGACCGTCATGCTCGGCCAGCATCAGCACCACGCGGTCGCCGAGCCGCTGCGACAGCATCGGGAAGAACCGTTCGCTGAGATAGGCACTCCCCCACTTGCGATCCACGGTCGAGGTGTAGAACCGGTAGAAGGCGCGCCAGTGCGCGGGCGTGATCGCGTCGCCGCGCAGCGTCCGGTAGACCAGGCCGCACCCGTTGGCGTCGCGCCGCTCGCGCCGCACCGCCTTGCGCTTGCGCGAGTTCAGGCTGCCGAGGAAATCCTCGAAGCAGCCATAGCCGGCATTCTCCCAGTGGAACTGCGTCCCCAGCCGCTGCAGCCAGCCGGCCTCGCCGAGCTGCTCGTACTCGTCGGCGCCGCAGAAGGTGACGTGCACCGAGGACAGCTTCAGCTCGCCGCAGGCCTGGCTCAGCGCGCTGGCCATCGCGCGCAGGATCGGACCGCGCTGCTCCGCCGGCAGGTCCGGACGCAGCAGCAGGCGCGGCCCGGGAACCGGGCTGAACGGCGAGGCGACCTGCAGCTTGGGGTAGTACCGCCCTCCGGCACGCTCGAACGCCGCGGCCCAGCCATGGTCGAACACGTACTCGCCGTAGCTGTGCGACTTCGCGTACATCGGCGCCGCGGCCAGCAGGCGGCCCTCCTCGTCGTGCAGCGTGGCGTGACGCGGCAGCCAGCCGGTGCGCGACCCGGCCGAGCCGCTATCCTCCACCGCCGAGAGGAAGGCGTGGCTGACGAACGGGTTGTCGTCGCCGGCGCAGCGGTCCCACTCCGCGGCGTCGATCGCGCCGATCGCCGGATGCAGGCTGAGGGAGAGGGGATCAGGCATGCGCCCGATATGGCGTGCGCCGCGGCGATACCAAACCCGTGACCGGCTCGACCGCAGCCGCGACCAGAGGGCGCGCACGGCTCACGCGATCTCGAACAGGCCTTCCACCTCGACCGGCGCGTCCAGCGGCAGCGAGGGCACGCCGATGGTGGAGCGGGCGTGGCGTCCCGCGTCGCCGAACACGGCGGCGATCAGGTCGGAGGCACCGTTCATCACCGTCGCGTGCTGCGTGAAGTCGCCGGTGCAGGCGATGAAGCCGCCGAGCCGGACCACGCGGACCACCCGGTCCAGCGAGCCGAGCGAGGCCTTGATCTGCGCCAGCAGGTTGATCGCGCAGGTCCGCGCCGCCTGCGCGCCCTGCTCGACGCCGATGCCGCCGCCGAGCTTGCCGGTCGCGCTGAGGCGCCCCTCGATCAGCGGCAGCTGGCCGGACACGACCAGCAGGCGGCCGGTGACCACGCTGGCGACGTAGTTCGCCACCGGCGACGCCGCGACCGGCAGGACGACGCCCAACGCCGCCAGCCGCGCTTCCAGGTCGGTCTCTGACATCGACGATGCTCTTCGCTGGGGGCTCTCGCTCGGGTTCAGCCGACCAGCCGCAGGCCGTGGCGTTGCCGCACGCCGGCATTGCTGGCACGCGGCAGGTCGAGCGGCAGCAGCGCGTCGTCGGCCGCCTGCGGCTCGTGATCGTGCGGCGCGTCGGGCATCACGTGCCCGAGATAGGCCTGTGCCAGGGTGCGGAACACGTAGTCCAGCGGCGAGGTGGCGAGCGCCACCGAGGCGTCTCCCTCCACCGGTCCGCTGGGTCCGAAGCGGGTGTAGGCGAAGGCCTCGACGAAACGCTCCAGCGGCACGCCGTGCTGCAGGCCCAGGCTGATCGCCTGGCAGAAGGCGTCCATCAGGCCGCGCTGCGCCGGCCCGTCCCGCGTCGGACTGATGCTGAGCTCGCCCAGGCTGCCGTCGGCGTACTCCCCGGTGCGCAGGTAGAGGCGGTGGCCGCCGACCGAGGCCTTCTGGGTGAAGCCGCCGCGACGCGACGGCAGCTCCCGGCGCCGGCCGACCACCTGCTCCTGCACCGGATCCGGCAGGGCGTGAGGCCGGGCGGCGACCGCGGCGAGCGGCCGTGCCGACGGCAGCGCGCGATCGACGAACGAGCGGACCGCGCGCTGCATCGCCTGCACCGCGCTGAAT
>CAXTNB010000330.1:0-566 GCA_964245385.1 uncultured Acetobacteraceae bacterium
GGAGGAGACGGTCGTCCCGGCGCTCGTCGGCGGCGAGGGCGGACCCGGGCACGCCGACCGACGGACCGACCGGCAGGGTTTCGTCTGGCTTGCGTCGCTTGAACACGTCCCGGCTCCGATCATTTCAGAACGATGGGGTTTGTGACCGCGGAACGAGCTGTCGCCCGTGGTCTCGCCTTACACGCCGGCATGAGGCACCACAAGGGGCCGGCCGGCGAAGTGCCGGCTGGCCAGGTCCTGGCGGGCGCCGCGTCGGCGCGGCGAGGCTTGCCCCGATCTCCGCCCCGGTGATAGGCGCTGCGGCCAGCTGCATGGAAGGTCCAACGATGACGAGCATCGCCGCCGCGGAGCCTGCGTTCGACATCCTGGGCATCGGCAACGCCATCGTCGACGTGCTGGCGCCGGTGCCGGAGGGCTTCCCGCAGGCCCAGGGCATGAACCCGGGCAGCATGTCGCTGATCGACTCCGCGCGCGCCGATCAGATCACGGCGACCCTCGGCACGGCGAGCCTCGGCGCGCTGCAGCACACCAGCGGCGGTTCGGCGGCCAACAGCTGCGTGGTGGCG
>CAXTNB010000330.1:576-3576 GCA_964245385.1 uncultured Acetobacteraceae bacterium
TCCTGGTCACCCCCGACGGCCAGCGCACCATGAACACCTATCTCGGCGCCTGCACCGCCTTCGGCACCGCCGACGTGCTGGCCCACGCGGTGCAGGCGGCGCGCATCACCTACCTGGAGGGCTACCTGTTCGACCCGCCGGAGGCGCAGAAGGCGTTCCGGCTGGCGGTCGAGCTGGCGCACGCCGCCGGCCGCAAGGTGGCGCTCAGCCTGTCGGACTCGTTCTGCGTCGCGCGCCACCGCGACGCGTTCCGGACGCTGATCCGCGACGTCGACATCCTGTTCGCCAACCAGGACGAGGTGCTCTCGCTGTACCAGACCGACGATTTCGAGCGCGCCGCCGCCCTGGTCGCCGCCGAGGTCGAGCTCGCGGCACTCACCCGCTCCGAGCACGGCAGCGTCATCCTGAGTGCCGGCACGCGCACCCCGGTCGCGGCCGAGCCCACCCGGGTGGTCGACACCACCGGCGCCGGCGACGCCTACGCCGCGGGCTTCCTCGCCGGGCTGGTGGCCGGCCGGGAGCTGGCCGCGTGCGGCCGGATCGGCGCCGTCGCCGCCTCCGAGGTGATCTCGCATTTCGGCGCCCGCCCGGTCGCCGACCTGCGCGCGCTGGCCGGCATCTGATGATGGGGCATCCGAGATCGGGCATCTGAAGTTAAAGCGTGCAAATTTTGCGCTGCACCCTTATCTAGCCCGGCCACCCCCATCGCAGCCGCTACGCCTGCCGTCCGCTCCGGGAGGCAGGCGCGCCGGCGCGCACGCGCACGAAAGCCGGGCCACACCGCCATGGACATCCGCAACATCGCCATCATCGCCCATGTCGACCACGGCAAGACCACCCTGGTCGACCAGTTGCTGAAGCAGTCGGGCACGTTCCGCAGCAACCAGCACGTCGCCGAGCGGGCGATGGACAGCAACGACCTGGAACGCGAGCGCGGCATCACCATCCTGGCCAAGTGCACCAGCGTGGAGTGGCGCGGGGTGCGCATCAACATCGTCGACACCCCCGGCCACGCCGATTTCGGCGGCGAGGTCGAGCGCATCCTCAACATGGTCGACGGCGCCATCGTGCTGGTCGACGCGGCCGAGGGCGCGCTGCCGCAGACCAAGTTCGTGGTCGGCAAGGCGCTCGCGCGCGGCATCCGCCCGATCGTGGTGGTCAACAAGGTCGACCGGCAGGACGCGCGTCCCGACGAGGTGCACAACGAGGTGTTCGACCTGTTCGCCGCCCTGGGTGCGGACGACCACCAGCTCGACTTCCCGATGCTCTACGCCTCCGGCCGCCAGGGCTGGGCCGACGACAGGCTGGACGGCCCGCGCAAGGACCTGTCGGCGCTGTACGACCTGGTGCTGAGCCACGTGCCGGCGCCGAACCTGGACGGCGAGGCGCCGTTCGCGATGGTCGCCTCGATCCTCGAGTACGACAACTTCCTCGGCCGGGTGCTGACCGGCCGCATCGAGCAGGGTCGGGCGAAGCTGAACATGCCGGTGCGCGTGCTGCGCGCCGACGGCTCGGTGGTCGAGACCGGCCGGCTGAGCAAGCTGCTGACCTTCCGCGGCCTGGAGCGGGTGTCCGTGGACGAGGCCGGCACCGGCGACATCATCGCCGTCGCCGGCCTGTCCGAGGCCACCATCCCGGAGACCATCGCCTCGCCGGAGGTGACCGCGGCGCTGCCGGCGATCCCGGTCGATCCGCCGACCCTGACCATGGCGTTCCGCCTCAACGACGGCCCGCTCGGCGGCCGCGACGGCAAGAAGGTGACCTCGCGTCAGATCCGCGACCGGCTGTTCCGCGAGACCGACGGCAACGTCGCGATCCGCGTCAGCGAGACCCCCGACAGCGAGGCGTTCGAGGTGGCGGGGCGCGGCGAGCTGCAGCTCGGCGTGCTGATCGAGACCATGCGCCGCGAGGGCTTCGAGCTGTCCTGCATCTGGCCGCGCGTGCTGACCCGGCTGAACCAGGAGACCGGCGAGCGCGAGGAGCCGTTCGAGGAGGCGCTGATCGACGTCGACGAGGCCTATTCCGGCGTCGTCGTCGACAAGATGAGCCAGCGTCGCGGCCAGATGCAGGACATGCGTCCCTCCGGCGGCGGCAAGGTGCGGCTGACCTTCCTGATCCCGTCGCGCGGCCTGATCGGCTATCACGGCGAGTTCCTCACCGACACGCGCGGCACCGGCGTCATGAACCGGCTGTTCCACGGCTACCAGCCGTGGGCCGGTGCGATCGAGGGCCGACGCAACGGCTCGCTGATCTCGTCCGAGGACGGCGTGACGGTGCAGTACGCGCTGTGGTACCTGCAGGAGCGCGGCACGCTGTTCGTCGACCCCGGCGAGAAGGTCTATGTCGGCATGATCCTGGGCGAGCACTCGCGCGGCTCTGATCTCGAGATCAACCCGATCAAGGAGAAGAAGCTCACCAACATCCGGGCCGCCGGCAAGGACGACGCGATGCTGCTGATCCCGCCGCGCAAGATGTCGCTCGAGCAGGCGATCGCCTACATCGAGGATGACGAGCTGGTCGAGGTGACGCCGACGGCGGTGCGCATACGCAAGCGCTACCTGGACCCGCACCAGCGCAAGCGCGCCGAGCGCAAGTCCGACGACGCGGCCTGAACCCGACGCGGCCCGAGCGCCGCCTGGCCGGCGCCGCGAAATTGACACAATCCGCAACGTTCGGCCCGGCGGATTGTGTTGTATTTCGGGTCCTACTGTAAGAAACTCGATGTGCTGGATGAAGTTTGACCCGCGACGCGGTCGCGGACGCATGCTAATACCGATCCTGCGACCGTCATCAAAACGATGACGGGCCTGCGCTATGCAATACCTCTCCCAGGATCGGAGACATCCATGACGTTCACCAGCAAGTTCTTCGCCAGCGTCTCCACGGTCGCGCTGTTGGCTGCTTCCGCCCCGGTGTTTGCCCAGACCACCACGCCCGCCCCGGCCACCACGGCGCCGCCCAGCACCACCGCGCCGGCGGCTCCGTCGGCCACCCCGTCGG
>CAXTNB010000331.1:0-3516 GCA_964245385.1 uncultured Acetobacteraceae bacterium
GACCAACGGACTGATCCTGGTTGGCGTCTCCGACATCTGGCAGTTCATCGTCAAGGGGCTGGTGATCATCGGCGCCGTGGCGCTCGACCGCTTCCGCCAGCAGGGCGGCGCCCGCACCTGAGGCACATCGCTTCGCGGGGCGGGATCGGCCCGACCGCCTCGCCACTCCATCCTCTGACGGGCCCAAGGAAACTCTCGATGTCCAGGATCAGCCTGCTCGCGGCGGTCGCCTCACTCAGTCTCGCCGCCGCCGTTCCGGCGACGGCCAAAACCCTGCAGTCCGTCGGCATCACCCTGGGCTCGCTCGGCAACCCCTATTTCGTGGCGCTCACCAAGGGCGTCACCGCGCAGGCGATGTCGGTCAACCCGCAGGTGCGCGTGGTCTCGTCCTCGGCCGACTACGACCTGAACAAGCAGTTCACCCAGATCGACAACTTCATCGCCTCGGGCGTGAACGTCATCATCCTCAACGCGGTGGATCCTAACGCGATCCTGCCGGCGATCAAGCGGGCGCATAAGGCCGGCATCGTCGTGGTCGCGGCCGACGTGGCCGCGACCGGCGCCGACGCCACGGTGGAGACCGACAATGTCACCGCCGGACGCATCTCCTGCGAGGCGCTGCTCAAGCAGATCGGCGACAAGGGCAACGTCATCATCGAGAACGGGCCGCAGGTCTCTGCCGTCACCGATCGCGTCAAGGGCTGCAAGGCGGCGCTGGCGAAGGCGCCGGACGTCAAGCTGCTGTCCAGCGACCAGGACGGCAAGGGTTCGCGCGACGGCGGGCTGGCGGTGATGCAGGGCTACCTGATCCGCTACCCCGACATCGCCGGCGTGTTCACGATCAACGATCCGCAGGCGATCGGCTCCTCGCTGGCGGCAAAGCAGAGCCACCGCACCACCGTCATCACCTCGGTGGACGGCGCGCCCGACATCGTCTCGGCGCTGCAGGAGCCGAACGCCATGATCAAGGCGTCGGCCTCGCAGGATCCGTACACGATGGGCAAGCTGGCGCTGAAGAACGCGGTCTCGATCATGAACGGCGACAAGCCGGCCAATCCGGTGATCCTGATGGCGCCGAAGCTGATCACCAAGGAGAACCTCGCCAGCTACACCGGCTGGACGCAGCATTAGGCCGGTCGCTCCGCGAGGCAGGGCAGCTCCCGGCGGCTATTCTTCGGGTTCGGTGGTGAAGAGCAGCGGGTAGCCCTTCTTGCGGCCGGCGTCGGTCGCGGTGGTCGCCTTGGCCTCCGCGATCTCGCGGGTGAACACGGCGACCACGCAGACGCCGCGCTGGTGCGCCGTCATCATCACCTGCCGCGCCTGCTCCTCGCCGAGCCGGAACTCGGCCCGCAGCACCCTGGTGACGAACTCGCGCGGCGTGAAGTCGTCGTTGACCAGGATGACCTTGTGCAGCCGCGGCCGCTCGACCTTGACCTCGAGCTGCACTCGCGGCGTGGTGACGGCGTCTCGCATCGGAACCTCCATCGCAGGACGGAGGGATAGGGGATCCACCCCGTAGATGCCAAGCGCCGCACGCCGGGATCACGTCGCTAGGCCGCGTCGACCAGGACGATCTCGGCATCCTCCACGCCGACGATCTCGATGCCGGCGCTGTCGGTGATCGCCGCGCCGTCGCGGGCGCCCACCGTCACCCCGTCGATCCCGATCGTGCCGCGCGCCGGCACCAGGGAGGCGCGCCGCGCCGGATCGAGTGCCAGCCCGATCCGCGCGCCGGCCCGGAGTGTCGCACCCAGCACGCGCGCCCGCGCGCGGATCGGCAGCGCGTCTTCGTCTCCCGGCAGGCCGCTCGCCAGGGTCACGAAGCGGCCCGAACGGCCGTCCTTCGGGAACGGCCGCGCCCCCCAGCTCGGCGCGCCGCCGCGCGTCTCCGGCAGGATCCAGATCTGGAAGATCCGGCTGGCCTCGCTCTCCGCGTTGTACTCGGCGTGGCGCACGCCCGATCCGGCCGACATCACCTGCACGTCGCCCGCCGCGGTGCGGCCGACATTGCCCAGCGAGTCCTCGTGGGTGATGGCGCCCTCCCGGACGTAGGTGATGATCTCCATGTCCGCGTGCGGATGCGCCGGGAAGCCGTGGCCGGCGGCGATCTCGTCGTCGTTCCACACCCGCAGCGCGCCCCAGCCCATGCGCTGCGGATCGTGGTAGCCGGCGAACGAGAAGTGATGCCTGGCCTTGAGCCAGCCATGGTCCGCGCCGCCCAGCCGGTCGAAGGGTCTCAGTTCGATCATGACGTCTCTCCTCGATGATCCTCGACGCCCGACATGGTGCTCGACGACCGCCGGCAGAACGGAAATGATGGCAATGCATCGTTTCTGAAGTGGGGTGTCCGCCGATGCCGCTTCCCGACCTCGAGGCCTGGGCGATCTTCGCCCGCATCGCGGCCACCGGCTCCTTCGCCGGTGCGGCGGTGGAGCTGGGCCTGTCCACCGCCACGGTCTCGAAGGCGATCAAGCGGCTGGAGCTGCGCGTCGGCGAGCGGCTGCTGCACCGCACCTCGCGCCGGCTCGCCCTGACCGAGACCGGGCGGGTGCTGGCGGTGCGCGCGGCGCACATGCTGGAGCAGGGCGAGGCGGTGGAGGCGGAGGCGCGCGCGACCTCGGCGGCGCCGCGCGGCCGGGTGCGCCTGGCCGCGCCGATGTCGTTCGGGCTGCGCCACGTCGCCCCGGTGCTGCCCGCGTTCATGCTCGCCTACCCGGAGGTCTCGATCGACCTGCAGCTCGACGACCGGGTCGTCGACCTGGTCGGGGGCGGCATCGACGTGGCGCTGCGTATCGCCGCACTGCCGGACTCCAGCTTGGTGGCGCGCCGGCTGTGCCCGGTCCGGCGCTGGCTGCTCGGCGCGCCCGACTACTTCGCGCGTCGCGGCACGCCGCGGCGGCCGCGCGACCTCAGGGACCACGCCTGCCTGTGCTACAGCTACCTCGCCAGCGGGGAGAGCTGGCGCTTCTTCGACGCCGCCGGCCGCGAGGAGGCGGTCACGGTCAGGGGGCCGCTCAGCGCCACCAACGGCGAGGCGCTGTCGGCGGCACTGGAGGCCGGCCTCGGCGTGGCGCTGCTGCCGGACTTCCTGGCTTGGGAGGCGCTCGCCGCCGGCCGCGCGGTCGCGGCGATGACCGACTGGCACGCGGCCCCGACGGCGATCCACCTGATCACCCCCGCCGGCGGCCCGCGTCCGCCCAGGATCGCGGTGCTGCTCGACTTCCTCGCCCGACGCTTCGCCTCCGGCGCGGCACCCTGGTCGGCGGCGGCCACCGGGGCCGGGTCCGGCCAGGCGCGGCCCGATGGTGACCCTCGGGGTGCATCGCCGCCTCGATCATGACCGCGGTCTCGATCGTCTTCGCCATCCTGCTGATGACCCTGACGCTGGCCTCGATGCAGGTCTCGCCGCGCATCGTGGCGAGCTTCGCCGCCGCCTGGATGCGCCGCAGCACCGCATCGCCGCTCCGCTCCCGACGTCGTGACGCGCCCGACCGGCGGTCGCGCGGTCGGCCGGCT
>CAXTNB010000332.1:0-3493 GCA_964245385.1 uncultured Acetobacteraceae bacterium
GCAGCCGCGACCGCGCGACCGGGGTCATCCCGATGGCGCCGGCATGGCCGCTGACCCCGCGACGATAGTCGCCGTCCAGCACGATGCCGCCGTCGATCGAGCTGTTGATGTAGATGCAGGCGAAGTCGTCGAGCTCGCGGCCATGGCCGTGGAACAGTTCGGCGAGTGCGGCGGCGGTGCCGTCGTGCTCCACCAGCACGGGCAGGTCGAGCACGGCGCGGAGCTCGCTCGCGACGTCGTAGCCGCGCCAGGCCTGCGCGACCTCGGCGGGACCGGAGTCGTCGCTGCCGCGGCCGGGCGAGGGCAGCGCCAGGCCTATCCCGACCAGCCGGTCGCGACGCGCCGCGGGAAGCGAGCGGCGGATCTCGGCGACGCCGCGGATCGCGAGCTTCAGCGCCTGGTCCGGTGTCGGGAACAGGCACTCGTAGCGGCGGCTCTTGAGCACGCCGCCGGCGAAGTCCACCAGCACCGCGTCGACCGAGCGTCGGCCGAGCTTGATGCCGAGCGAGTAGGCGCCCTCGGGATCGAGATGCAGCAGGGTGGCGGGCTGGCCGCGCTGTCCCATGCGCCGGCCGGTGCTGGCGACCAGGCCCTGCTGCTCGAGCGACTGGACGATCTGGCCGACGGCGTTCTGGGTGAGGTTGAGCGGCCGGGCGAGGTCGGCCTTCGACGCCTCGCCGAGGCGGCGCAGCAGGGTCAGCAGGCGACGCTCGTTGAAGTGTCGCACCGCCGTCGAGTTGCTGCCCTGCTGGCTCGCGCCGGGTCGCTCTTGCTTGGTCATCGAGGACGATCGCCTGCCGGTGTTGGCGCCGGTCATCCGTCCTGATGACACCTCGTCGGCGATCAGGGAAGGCAATTAATTAATTCAGGGTGAATTAATTAGGGTTGACGCCGAAGCCGGGTCGTGGGATCAATCTCGGCAGTGACCGCGTCGGTCGCGGCGGTGTAGCGAATGGGCGGATAATCGGTCCCTGCCGGGATGGGTCAACCCCTGCCTCGTTACTTCTCTGCCCCATGTGGCAGATCCGCCACGGAAGGTGCGGCTACGTAATAAAAAGAGTTCGAGAAGCGTTCGGAGGAACATGATGTCGATACCAAACGGGGCGAAGTCCCGGCTCGCTTGCCGTACACGCCGCGCCTCGCTGCTTTCGGCCGGCGCGCTCCTCTGCGTCGCCTCGGGCTCTGCCCTGGCCCAGACGCCCGACCAGGCCCAGGGCACCTTCGCCAGCCAGAAGCTCTCCGGGGTCCCGAGTTCGGACTACGGCATGGCGCCGATCCCGCAGCCCGAGGCCCTGGTTCCCCAGGTCAACGACTACCTGAAGCAGTACGGCACCGCGGTGCTGCTCAGCAACGTCGACGAGTTCGACGGCATCATCAGCGGACCCCGCAAGGGCTCCGCCAATGCCGGCCAGTACGGCCTGGAGTGGGACCAGGACTGGAACGTGCTCGCCCACATCCCGGGCTTCGAGACGCACGCCGTCGCGGTCGGCCGCTACGGCATCCCGACCAGCCCGATCTTCGGCGACAACCTCAACCCGTCGCAGGAGATCTACGGCGCCGGCGGCAACGTCGCGATCCACCTCGTGTTCTTCTACGGCGAAGAGACGGTGGCGCACGGCCGCGTCGCGTTCGCGTTCGGACGGTTCCCGTCGCAGAACGACTTCGACGCCTCGCCGCTGAACTGCAACTTCCAGCAGAACTCTCTCTGCGGTAACCCGAAGGCGATCGGCGACAACGTCTCCAACTCGTCCTACCCCGACGCGAACTGGGCGGTGCGGCTGCGCGTGCGCCCGATCGCCCCGGTCTACGTGCAGGCCGGCATCTTCTTCACCCAGGACAACATCTACAGCGCCACCAACGGCTTCCGTTCCGGCTTCACCTTCGACAGCACGCACATCAACGGCGAGTTCTTCCCCGCCGAGGTGGGCTACGAGCCGACCTTCGGCCCCGACAAGATGCCCGGCCACTACAAGCTCGGCGCCAGCTACGACAACAACAACCACCCCAGCAACGCGATCGACGTCGATGGCGGCCCCTACGGCGTGAGCGGCCTGCCGCCGCAGGAGCGCAAGGGCGGCTCGCAGGCCTGGGCCGCGTTCGACCAGATGCTGGTGCGTCAGGGTCCCGGCGCCACCGACGGCATCATCGTGCTCGGCGACTACGTGCACAACGATCCCCGCTACTCGACCCGCGCCAACGAGTACATCGTGGCCGGGCTGGATCGCGGCTTCTGGAAGGCGCGTCCGTTCGACACCATCGGCGTCGAGTTCGCCTACACCGAGGTCTCCGGCTCGCTGGGCAAGGCGCAGGGCCTCGAGCAGGAGCTCGGGCTGCCGCTCACCGGCTCGTTCGTCGACGACACCACGATCCCGCGCGGCATCCAGACCCACACGATGAACCTCGAAGTGAACTACCAGATCCACGTGTTCCGCGGCGTCACCTTCGCGCCGGACTTCCAGTACTTCATCCGTCCGAACGCGCAGAGCAACCTTCCCAACGCCGCCCTGCTCGGCTTCAAGAGCGTGATCGAACTGTTCTGATATCGTCGGCTGCCGGGGCGGGCTCTCGAGCCCGCCCCATGTCTTTTGAGTTTCGTCTTTTGAGTTTCGGGAAAAGCGCCCCGTAGAGGCGCAGAGCGCGAGGATGCAGAGCGATGTCGCAGGCAGTGCGCGAGGTCGCGACGGCGCGACCGGGGCCGACGCGGCCCGGGCCGGCGCAACCGGATCGGGCACGGACGAGCCGCAACGGCGTCACCCTGCCGCTGATCTCGCCCTCGGTGATCCTGCTGCTGGCGTGGTCGATCGTCCCGCTGGTGATGACGCTGTGGTTCTCCTTCGAGCACTACAACCTGGTCGACCCGACCCAGAGCGGCTTCGCCGGCTTCGATAACTACCGCTTCCTGCTGACCGACCCGGATTTCTGGGCCTCGCTGACCAACACGCTGATCCTGCTCGGCGGCACGCTGCTGATCACGGTGTGCGGCGGCACCCTGCTCGCGGTGCTGTACGACCAGGAGTTCCCCGGCCGCACCGTCGCCCGGCTGCTGGTGATCGCGCCGTTCTTCGTCATGCCGACGGTCTCCGCCCTGGTGTGGAAGAACCTGATGCTGCACCCGATCTACGGCGTGGTGTCGGCGCTGCTTCGCGCGATCGGGTTGCAGCCGGTGGACTGGTTCTCGCAGCTGCCGCTGCTCACCATCGTCGGCATCGTGTCGTGGGAGTGGCTGCCGTTCGCGATCCTGATCCTGCTGACCGCGGTGCAGTCGCTCGACCACGAGCAGCGCGAGGCCGCGCGCATGGACGGCGCCGGCGCGATCGCGAGCTTCTTCTACATCACGCTGCCGCACCTGCGACGCGCGATCGGCGTGGTGGTGATGATCGAGACCATCTTCCTGCTCACCATCTTCGCCGAGATCAGCGTCACCACCGCCGGCGGCCCCGGCGTCGCCTCGACCAACCTCGCCTTCCTGATCTATTCGCGCGCCCTGCTGCAG
>CAXTNB010000333.1:0-622 GCA_964245385.1 uncultured Acetobacteraceae bacterium
GACAGCTCGCGGCCATAGCCGCTCTTCTTCACCCCGCCGACCGGCGTGCGCGGGTCCGAGGCGGTGTAGCCGTTGATGAACACCCCGCCGGTCTCCAGCCGCCGGGCGATCTCCCGCCCGCGCCCGAGGTCGCGCGTCCAGAGGTTGCCGCTCAGGCCGAACGCGCTGTGGTTGGCGAGCCGGATCGCGTCGTCGGCGTCGTCGGCCACGATCATCGCCGCGACCGGGCCGAAGGTCTCCTCGTCGAACGCGGCCATGCCGGGCCGGACCTGCGAGAGCACGGTCGGCGCGTAGAAGTAGCCGGGGCCTTCGAGCGCGTGTCCGCCCAGCAGCGGCCGCGCCCCCTGCTCGATCGAGCGGCGCACCTGCGTGTCGAGCCCCTCGCGCAGGTCCTCGCGCGCGATCGGGCCGATCCTCGTGTCCTCGCGCATCGGGTCGCCGACGACGAGGCCGCGCGCCGCCTGCACGAACGCCTCGGTGAAGCGCTCGGCGATCGGCGCCTCCAGGATGAAGCGCTTGGCCGCGAGGCAGACCTGGCCCGCGTTCTGGAAGCGGGCGGTGATCGCGGTGGCGACCGCGCGTTCGAGATCGGCGTCGGCGAGCACGATGTAGGGACCTGATC
>CAXTNB010000333.1:632-3491 GCA_964245385.1 uncultured Acetobacteraceae bacterium
CCGCGGCACCCGCGCGCACGCTGCCGGTGAGGGTGACGGCGGCGATGCGATCGTCGGCGAGCACCGCCTCGACCGCCGCGGCGTCGATGTTGATCACCCCGAACGCGCCCCTCGACGCGCCGCCAACCTCGAAGGCCTGCTGCAGCGCGTAGGCGCAGCCCATGACGTTGGGCGCGTGCTTGAGCAGGAAGCCGTTGCCGGCCAGCATGATCGGCACCGCGGCGCGCATCGCCTGCCACAGCGGGAAATTCCACGGCATGATGCCGAGCACCGTGCCGAGCGGCAGGTACGACACGTAGACCTCGGCGTCGTCGACCGGCGCGCGCTCGTCGGCGAGCAGCGCCGGACCGTGCTCGGCGAACCAGGCGGCGAGGGTGGCGCACTTGCGCACCTCGGCGCGTGCCTCGACGATCGTCTTGCCCATCTCCGACGTGATCAGGGCGGCGAAGCGCTCGATCTCCGCCAGCAGCCGTTCGGAGAGCCGCGTCAGCATCCGCGCGCGCTCGGCGATCGGCGTGCGCCGCCAGCTCTCGAAGCCGGACCGCGCCTGCGCCAGCAGCGTCTCGATCCCTGCCGCGTCGTCGACCGGGTAGTGCGCGATCACGGCGCCGGTCGCGGGATTGCGCGACGCGACCGTCTGAGGCTGCTCGGCGTGGCTCATCGGTTCGGCTCCGGGTGGGGATGCTGGTCAGGCGGCCTCGGCGGTGATCGCCGCGCCGAGCGTGGTCGCGATGCGGTCGATGTGTCCGCTCTCCAGGATCAGCGGCGGCGACAGGGCGACGATGTCGCCGGTGGTGCGGATCAGCAGGCCGGCCTCGAAGCAGCGCTGCATGACGCGGCCGGCGCGGTCGGCCGGCTTGCCGTGACGCGGCTGCAGCTCGATGCCGGCGATCAGGCCGGCGTTGCGTATGTCGGTGACGTTCGGGCGCGCGCGCAGCGTGTGCACCGCCGCCTCCCACTCCGGCGCGATCGCCCGCGCGCGCGCCGGCAGCGCCTCGTCGCGGTGGATGTCCATCGCGGCGATGGCGGCCGCACAGGCGAGCGGATGGCCGGAATAGGTGTAGCCGTGGAACAGCTCGATGCCCGGGGCGGCAGAGTCGACGACCGTGTCGTAGATCGCCCGCGACGCCGCCACCGCGCCCATCGGCACCGCGGCGTTGGTCAGGCCCTTGGCCATGGTGAGGATGTCCGGGGTGACGCCGTAGGCCTCAGCGGCGAAGTTGGCGCCCATGCGACCGAAGCCGGTGATCACCTCGTCGAAGATCAGCAGGATGCCGTGCCGGTCGCAGATCGCGCGCAGCCGCTCCAGGTAGCCGAGCGGCGGCACCAGCACGCCGGTGGAGCCGGCGACCGGCTCGATCATCACCGCGGCGATGGTGTCCGCCCCGTGCAGGGCGACCAGCTCCTCGAGCGCCTCGGCCCGCTCGGCGCCGTGCGTCGGGCTGCCCCTGCTGAACCGGTTGCGCTCCGGCAGGTGGGTGTGCGGCAGGTGGTCGACATGGCCGAGCAGCGGGCCGAACTGCTTCTTGTTGGCGCCGATGCCGCCGACCGAGAGGCCGCCGAAATTGATGCCGTGGTAGCCGCGCTCGCGGCCGATCAGCTTGATGCGCTGCGCCTCGCCGCGCGCGCGGTGGTAGGCGAGCGCGATCTTGAGCGCGGTGTCGGCACTCTCCGAACCCGAGTTGGTGAAGAAGATGCGGTCGAGCCCGTCGGGGGTGATCTGCGCCAGGCGCGACGCCGCCTGGAACATCAGCGGGTGGCCCATCTGGAACGACGGCGCGAAATCCAGCACCGCCGCGGTGCGCTGGATCGCCTCGGTCACCTGGCGGCGGCCGTGGCCGGCATTGACGCACCACAGGCCCGCGGTCGCGTCCAGCACCTCCCGGCCCTCGGGGGTGTAGTACATCATGCCCTCGGCGCGGGCGAGCAGGCGCGGCGCCTGCTTGAAGGCGCGGTTGGCGGTGAACGGCATCCACAGCGCGTCGAGGTCGTTGGTGGAAGTGTCCATGATCGGTGATCTCCGCGCCGCTGCGCACGACATACACGATATCGCCGACGCTCAGGGATGGCTTCGCGTCGTCGGCCGGTGATGCGCCACCGGCAGCCGCTCCGGTCCGGGCCAGACCCGCATCGCGCCGAACACGATCGCGAGGTTGAGCAGCAGGCCGACCAGACCAGGGTTGATCCCGGCGAGCGGCAGCGCCGCGCCGTGCAGCAGCACGGCCACGGCATCCCCGGCCAGCAGCCCGGCGATGATCGAGGCCGGCCGCGCGCGGCGCAGGAACAGGATCGCCAGCATGCCCGGCAGCGACTGGGTGACGCCGAAATAGAACAGGTTGTTGATGCTGACCATCAGCTGGTGCGAGCCGGCGGCGCCGGCGATCGAGGCCGCCAGGTAGACCGCCATCACCAGCTTCGACCAGCGACGCTGCTGGTCGTCGTCGAGGCCCGGCACCAGGTTGCGCGAGACCAGCGGCCCCAGCGCCAGGCAGATCCCGGACAGCACCACCAGCGCCGACAGCGCCGCGGCGGCCATCACCAGCCCCGCTGCCCAGCCCGGCAGCAGCGCGCGCGCCGCGGCGAGGAACACGTCGTTCGGCGAGGCGAGGTGCCGCGCGTGGCCGCGCGCGTAGTACGCCACCACGACCAGGAACGGGAACATCAGCATGTAGAGCGGCATCGCCACCTGCGCCCGCCTGATGGTCGCGACCGAGCGCGCGGTGAACACGCTGGCGCAGGTCTGCGGCACCAGGCAGAAGCCGACACTCTGCAGCAGGATCGTGGAGATCGCGAACAGGTCGTCGGCCGGGATGGCCGCGGGCGGCGCGGGCCCGGTTGCCGTGACGGCCGGGGCGGCGG
>CAXTNB010000334.1:0-3489 GCA_964245385.1 uncultured Acetobacteraceae bacterium
CGCCGCGCCGCGCCGACAAGGGCTGGCCCGGCGAGGAGCGCTGGGTCTGGCTGCGGCTGAAGCTGATCGCCGACGCCGGCCTCGTCGGGCTGCCGAACGCCGGCAAGTCGACCTTCCTCTCCGTCGCCTCCGCCGCCCGTCCCAAGATCGCGGACTATCCGTTCACCACCCTGCATCCGCAGCTCGGCGTGGTCCGGCTGTCGGCGTCCGAGGAGTTCGTGCTCGCCGACATCCCGGGCCTGATCGAGGGCGCGCACGAAGGTGCCGGGCTCGGCGACCGCTTCCTCGGCCATGTCGAGCGCTGCGCGGTGCTGCTGCACCTGATCGACGGCGCCGCGGGCAACGTCGTGCCGGCCTGGCGCACGGTGCGCAACGAGCTCGAAGCCTACGGCGGCGGCCTGGCCGGCAAGCCGGAGCTGGTGGCGCTGAACAAGATCGACGCGATGACGCCGCGCGAGCTCTCCGCGCGCCGCCGCGCGCTCGAGAAGGCGACCGGGGGGCCGGTGCTGGCCCTCTCCGCCGTCAGCCAGGCCGGGGTGGCCGAGGCGCTGCGGGCGCTGCAGCAACGGGTCGGCGCCGGCCGCGCCGAGCGCGCGTCGGCGGCCGCGCCGGACTCGCCGTCAGGACCGCCGATGCGGCCGGCCGCGAGCCACCCCGCCGGCCCGTGAGCGGCCCGGCTCCGGATCTCGCCCGGGCCAGACGACTGGTCGTCAAGATCGGCAGCGCCCTGGTGGTGGATGCGGATGCCGCCGCGCCGCGCCGCGACTGGCTCGCCAGCGTGGCCGCCGACATCGCCCGGCTGCGCGCACGCGGCATCGAGGTGAGCGTGGTGTCGTCGGGAGCCATCGCCCTGGCCCGCGGCCTGCTGGCGCTGCCTCGCGGCCGGCTGCGCCTGGAGGAGAAGCAGGCCGCCGCCGCCGTCGGCCAGATCCGGCTCGCACAGGCCTGGAGCGAGGCGCTCGCGACCCAGGGCCTGACGGCGGCACAGCTGCTGCTCACGCCGGACGACACCGAGGATCGCCGCCGCTACCTCAACGCGCGCGCGACGCTGACCACGCTGGCAGCCCTCGGCTGCGTGCCGGTGATCAACGAGAACGACACGGTCGCCACCGACGAGATCCGCTTCGGCGACAACGACAGGCTGGCGGCGCGGGTCGCCGAGATGATCCAGGCCGACCAGCTGGTGCTGCTGTCGGACATAGACGGGCTGTACACCGCCGATCCGCGTCTGCATCCGCGGGCGCAGCACGTCCCGCTGGTGCCGGCACTGACCGCGGAGATCGAGGCGATGGGCGGCGCGCCGCCGCCCGGCCACTCCTCCGGCGGCATGCGCACCAAGCTGCTGGCGGCGCGCATTGCCACCGGCGCCGGCTGCGCGATGGCGATCGCCCTGGGGAGGTGCGACCATCCGCTGGCGGCACTGCTCGAGGGCGCGCCCTGCACCTGGTTCCTGGCCGCACCGGACGGGCGGTCGGCGCGCAAGCGCTGGATCGCCGGCGCGCTGCGGCCCGGCGGCCGGCTGCGCGTCGACGCGGGTGCCGCGCGTGCGCTGGCCCGCGGCAGCTCGCTGCTGCCGGCCGGCCTGTGCGCGGTCGAGGGCGAGTTCGAGCGCGGCGACCTGGTCGAGATCGTCGGTCCCGACGACCGGCTGCTGGCGCGCGGGCTGTCTGCCTACGGCAGCGCCGACGCGCGCCGGATCGCGGGGCATCGCTCCGGCGCGATCGAGGCGCTGCTGGGCTGGCGCGGCCGCGACGAGATGGTGCACCGCGACGACCTGGCGCAGCTCTAGCGGGATGCCGACGGCAGGCAGGAGCTCTGCCCTCGACCCGCTGGGGCCGACGGCCCCGGACCCCGGTTCGCTCCGCGCGTTCTTCCGCAGCCTGCCAGCGCGTTGTCCTCGCCCCCGGCGACCGCCTACCGACCTGCCGGGCCCGGCGGCCAGCGCAGCCGCGGTTCGCTCCGGTCGCGCCCGATGGCGCGCGAGCCCTCGCCGGCATCGCCACCGCGCGAGGGCCGATCATCGGCGCGCAGCGGCTGCGCCCGTGCCTGCTGCCCCGCCGGCCGTGGCATCGCCGCGGGATCGTGCTGCTCCGCGGCGGCACGTCCGAAGCGCTGCGGCTCCGCGTCCGGCAGGCGCAGCGCCAGCATGCGCAGCTCGGCGTGGATGTCGTCGAGCTGCGCCTCCAGCAGGTCGAACCGCCCGCGCTGCCCGAGCAGGGCGAACGGCATCGTCAGCAGGGCGAAGGCGAGCAGCAGCGCGAGCGCCAGCAGCAGCAGCTGCGCCCACGGCGGCATCCAGGCGGGCACCAGGGGCGCCAGGACCGCGGGGAGGTTCATGCGGATCCGCCCGGCGGCATCCCTACATGCCCAGCGCGCGGCGATAGACGTCGAGCAGCGCCTCCTGCTCCTCCACGTCGGCCGGCTCCTGGCGCCGGATGCGGATGATCTGGCGCACCACCTTGACGTCGAACCCCGCCGACTTCGCCTCGGCGAAGATGTCCTTGATGTCGCTGCCGAGCGCCTTGCGCTCCTCCTCCAGCCGCTCGATGCGCTCGATGACGCTGCGCAGCCGGTCGGCGGCGATGCCGCCGGTGGCGGCGCGATCCTCGGCGGCCGGATGTCCCGCGGCGCCCGCGTTGGCGCGGGTGCCCGGCCGGTCGGTGGTGTCCAGCGTCATCGTCCCGCCCTTCCTCGCCGCCATCGGTCGCGGGCTTACCAAGTCCCGTCGTCGCGGGTCAATGTCGCGGGGCGCCGCGCCGGCGCATCGCCGCGGACGCCGTCGCGCCGGGATCGCGGCGGCGAAGGCCCCTTGCGATGCCAAGGGCGAAGCCCAATCCTGCTGTCCGATCCCGTGACCGCCCGAACACCTGGAGAGCGCCGCCATGTCCACGACGAACAGCCCGGTGCAGCCGTTCGACTACGTCGTCTTCGGCGCCACCGGCGACCTGACCATGCGCAAGCTGCTGCCGTCGCTGTACTACCGCTTCTGCGAGGGGCAGATGCCGGGGCAGGCGCGGATCATCGGCGCCGCGCGCTCGAAGCTGTCGGACGACGAGTTCCGCGAGCGCGCGGAGAACGCGCTGACCCGCTTCGTCAAGCAGGCCGACCGCAAGCCGGACGTCGTGCGGGAGTTCCTCGGGCGGATCCGCTACGCCAGCGTCAACGGCGCCGAGAGCGAGAGCAGCTGGCCCAACCTCACCGGGCTGTTCGAGGCGGCCGACGCGGAGCGGGTCCGCGTGTTCTACCTCGCCACCTCGCCCGGCCTGTACGGCAAGATCTGCCAGAACCTCGCGGCCCAGGGGCTGGTCACGCCGCGCTCGCGCGTCGTGCTGGAGAAGCCGATCGGCCACGATCTCGCCTCCGCACGCCAGATCAACGACGAGGTGGGCGAGGTGTTCGCCGAGAAGCAGGTGTTCCGCATCGACCACTACCTGGGCAAGGAGACGGTGCAGAACCTGATCGCGCTGCGCTTCGCCAACCCGGTGTTCG
>CAXTNB010000335.1:0-2108 GCA_964245385.1 uncultured Acetobacteraceae bacterium
GCCGGGTCCCGCCGGGGACGCCGCCGCCTGCTGCGGCGCCGCCGGCTGCACCGGCGCACCGGCATGCACGCGCTGCACCCCGTCGACGATGATCCGCTGCCCGTCGGTCAGGCCGGATTCCACCACCTGGTCGGCCTCGATGGTCTGGCCCAGCCTCAGGTTCGCCCGCTGCGCCCGGTTCTGCGCGTCGAGCACGTAGACGTAGTCGCCCTGCTGGTCCGACAGCACCGCGGCGCGCGGGATCACCACCGCCGTCACCGGATGCGGATCGGAGATCAGCACGGTGACGAAGGCGCCGTCCACCAGCTGGCGGGTGCTGACGCCGCCCTTGTCGCCGCCGTCGCGCTCCGGGTTCGGCACCGTGGCGCGCAGCGTGATGGTGTCGGTGTTGGCCGACACCGTGGGTGCGACGTAGTCCAGCGTGCCGGTGCGGTCGTAGCTGTCGCCGTTGGTGAGCTGCAGCGACAGCTTGACCGCGCCGAGCCCGCCGACGCTCGCGTACTTCTTCTGCAGCGACACCACGTCGCGCGTCGCCACCGGGAACGCCACGTACATCGGGTCCTGGCTGACGATGGTCGCCAGCGTGCCGCTGGTGGGGCTCACCACGTTGCCCTGGTTGACCGCGGTCGCGGTGATGCGGCCGTCGATCGGCGCGCGGATCTCGGTGTAGGCGAGGTTGATCTGTGCCGCCTGCAGGTTGCCCTGCGCGGTCAGCACGACGCCGGCGTTGCCGCGCTGCGTCGCGAGCGCGTTGTCGAACGCCTGCTTCTGCCCGGCCGGCGTGTTCAGCAGCGTCTTCTGGCGCTGGAAGTTGACCGAGGCGTTGACGATGTTGGCCTGCGCCTCCGCGAGGTTGCCCTGCTGCGCCAGCACCTGGGCCTGGAACGGTCCCTGCTCCAGCACGTAGAGCAGGTCGCCCTTCTTGACCTCGGCCCCCTCGGTGAACAGGCGCTTCTCCAGGAACGCGGTGACGCGCGCCACCAGGGCCACGCTGTCGATCGCCTGGATGCGGCCGATGTACTGGCTGGTCGACGTCACCGGGCGGGACTGCACCGCGGCGACCCCGACCACCGGCGGACCGCCCGGCGGCCGCTGCGCGCGGGCGGCGCCGGGCACCGTCCCGAGAGCGGCCCAAGCGGCCAGGATCACCGTTCCGATGCGGATGCGGCTCTGCATGACACGTCCTCGTCTGACGCCGGACGGATGCCGGCCTTCGGACCCGCGGTCGGGGCCTGAGCCACCGATTGACCGCACGGTCACCGTCGACTTACACGACGCGGCACCCGCTTCGCAACTCGCCGGCCCCCTCGTCCCTCCCGGGCCGGACACGGCAGTGCGGGCTCGCGGCCTCGCGATGGGCGGGCGGCACCTGTATAAGCACCGGCCTCGCCATGCCAGGGAGCGACCAGGAGTGCCACCGAGATCGCGCGACCCGACCCGCGGCCGCCTGCCCCGCCGCGGCGCACCGTGAGCGAGGCTGCCGGCCGACGCGAGGACGGGCGCTTCGAGAACCCCGCCTGGCTCACCGGCGAGCAGCGGCCTGCCGCGCCGCAGGGCTCGCGCCTGCTCGCCCTGCTGCGCTGGCGCCTCGGCCGCACCCGCGTCGCCTGGCCGGCGCGGATCACCGATCCGCCGCCCGCCGGCGACCCGCACGAGGAGCCGGGTCCGGGGCAGGTCAGCGTCACCTTCATCGGACACTCCAGCTTCCTGATCCGCCTGCCCGGCCTGACCATCCTCACCGACCCGATCTTCAGCGAGCGCGCCTCTCCCGTCTCCTGGGCCGGGCCGAGGCGCGTCCGCGCCGCCGGGCGGGCGCTGCGCGAGCTGCCGCGCCCGGACCTGCTGCTGCTGTCGCACAACCACTACGACCATCTCGACCTGCCGAGCCTGCGCGCGCTGCACCGGCGCGGCGCGCCGCGCGTGATCACGCCGCTGGGCAACGCGGTCCACGTGCGCAAGGCCGGGCGGTTCGAGATCGAGGAGCTGGACTGGTGGCAGGCGACCTCGCGCACGGGTCCCGCCGGCACGCGGGTAACCGCGGTGCCGGCGCGGCCCTTCTCCGCGCGCACCCTGCGCGACACCGGCCGCGCGCTCTCGACCATGAACCC
>CAXTNB010000335.1:2118-3476 GCA_964245385.1 uncultured Acetobacteraceae bacterium
GGGCTTCATGGTCGAGAGCGGCGGCGTGCGGCTGCTGTTCGCCGGCGACAGCGGCGACGGCGCGCACTGGCAGCGCATCCGCGACCGGCTCGGTGCGCCCGATCTGGCGCTGCTGCCGATCGGCGCCTACGCGCCGCGCTCGCTTATGCGCCGGGTGCACATGGATCCGGCCGAGGCGGTGCGCGCCCATCGCACGCTGGGGGCCAAGCGATCGGTGGGCATGCATTTCGGCACCTTCCAGCTCACCGACGAGGCGGTCGACGCGCCCGAGCGGGCGCTGGCCGAGGCCCGTCGCGGGCAGCAGGTGGCGGAGGCGAGCTTCGTCACGCTCGGTTTCGGCGAGTGTCGCCGCTTCGAGGCGGCGTCGCCGCCGGCCGGATCCGGGCCGCCACGGCAAGTGTGGCCAAGGCAAGTGTGACCGTCGCCGCGGAACCCCTCGAAGCGCGCCGGGTTCTGGTGCCGCATGAACATCGGGAGCGTGGCATCGTGGCGAAGGCGTTGAAGCACAGGATACGCGAAGGCCTGCCGTTCCCGATCGGCGCGCACTGGGACGGCAAGGGGGTCAACTTCGCACTGTTCTCGGCGAACGCCACCAAGGTCGAGGTCTGCCTGTTCGACAGCAGCGGCAAGACCGAGATCGAGCGCATCACGCTGCCCGAGTACACCGACCAGATCTTCCATGGCTGGCTGCCGGACGTCGGCCCGGCGCAGATCTACGGCTACCGCGTGCACGGCCCCTACGCGCCCGACGCCGGCCACCGCTTCAACCCCAACAAGCTGCTGCTCGATCCCTACGCGCGCGCGCATTTCGGCGAGCTGAGCTGGGACTACTCGATCTTCGGCTACACGATCGGCCATCCCGACGACGACCTGTCGTTCGACGAGCGCGACAGCGCGGCCTTCGTGCCGAAGTCGGTGATCGTCGATGCCGGCTTCGACTGGCAGGGGCAGCCGGCGCGCAACCCGATCGCCTGGGACCACACCGTCCTCTACGAGGCGCACGTCCGCGGCTACACCAAGAAACATCCCAAGGTGTTGCCGAAGCTGCGCGGCTCCTACGCCGGCTTCGGCACCCCGGAGGTGCTGGATTACATCAAGTCGATCGGCGTGACCTCGATCGAGCTGCTGCCGATCCACAGCTTCATCAACGACAGCCAGCTGCTCGAGCGCGGCCTGACCAACTACTGGGGCTACAACACGATCGGCTTCTTCGCCCCCGACCCGCGCTACGCCGCCGAGCGCGAGCAGTCGCTGCGCGAGTTCAAGGAGATGGTCGCGAAGGTGCACGAGGCGGGGCTCGAGCTGATCCTCGACGTGGTCTACAACCACACCGCCGAGGGCAACGAGCGCGGCCCGAC
>CAXTNB010000336.1:0-469 GCA_964245385.1 uncultured Acetobacteraceae bacterium
GTCTGCACCGCGTCCACCAGGTTGACGCCGGCACGGGACAGGATCGCGCGGTAGGCGGCATGAAACTGCGTTCGATCCGCGAGCGAGGCATGACAGGGCCATCCTCGCGGCATGGTCTCCGGCTCGATCGCCGCCTTCGACGGCGTGAGCAGGTAGAGGAACACCTTGCCGCGGGCCGCGTACCAGCGCTGCATGCGCATCAGCTTCGCGGCCCACGCTTCGGCTCGCGGTGCCGAGGAGGCGATATCGCGCGTGCAGTAATCGTCGAGGTAGATGTTCTCGTACAGGACGTCGTGCCTGCCGATGCTGATGAACCAGGTCGGCGATTGATGCAGCAGCGACCAGTAGATCTGCCCCTTCAGCTTCACCGCCGCCGCCAGCAGCGGGAAGGTGCGGGCGAAGTAGGCGGCGTAGCCGCGCATGAAGCTTCCTGACAGCAGGGCCGGTCGCGTCAGCACCGGTTCGACGA
>CAXTNB010000336.1:479-3472 GCA_964245385.1 uncultured Acetobacteraceae bacterium
GCTGAACCCCGTGCAGCGCCCGATCGCTGTACATCGGCACTCCAGCCACCACTCGGTGGAAGGCGTTCATGTAGACCAGGAGGCTCGGGACGGCGATCATGGCCATCCCCAGCAGGATCGGCAGGCGCCAGAACGGGATGCGCCGCATCAGAAGCGGAAATACAGGAACGGACGAAACGGGTCGGTCACGGCCTTGTCCACCGCGACGGCAAAGAGGACCACGCCGATCAACTCGACCATCAGGCGGCCCGGCCTGCGCGCGAGAAACCAAGCCGCTGCCGCATCGACACCGTCTATGCGTGGCGCCAGGCTCACCAGGAGTCCCGCGGTCGTCGCGGCAGCCACGGCCAGTTCCCACTGGAACCTGACGCCGACGAGAGCGGGATGGGTCATCGCGGTCGCGAACTGCATCAGCTGCGGCAGCGAGTTCACGCGGAAGATCGTCCAGCCAACCATCACCACCATCGTCGCGGCGTTGGCGACGACCCTCGGCATCCTGTCCAGCAGGCGCAGCAGGAACAGACGATCGAGCACCAGGAAGAGCCCGTTATAGCCGCCCCACAGGACGTAGGTCCAGGCCGCGCCGTGCCACAGGCCGCTGGCCAGGAAGCAGGTCCACAGGTTCGCCATTCGCCGCCACGGCGCGACCCGGTTGCCGCCGAGCGGGATGTAGAGGTACTCGCGAATCCAGCTCGACAGCGAGATATGCCAGCGCCGCCAGAATTCGGTGATGCTGCAGCTGATGTAAGGCCTGTTGAAATTCTCGTTCAGCCGGAAGCCGAACATGCGCGCCAGGCCGATCGCCATGTCGGAGTACGCACTGAAGTCGATGTAGATCTGTATCGTGAACAGCACGACGCCGATCCAGGCGGTCCCGAACCCGAGCTGGCCGTTCGTGAGCGCGAAGATGCCGTCGCTGGCCGGCCCGACGATGTCGGCGATCAGCAGCTTCTTGATGACGCCGAGCATGAACCGCGCGAATCCGTCCAGGATCAGGCCCTCGCGAAGCGGCGGCGGATCGCGGAACTGCGCCTCGATCTCGTGGTACTTGATGATCGGGCCGGCGAGCAGCTTGGGGAAGAAGAACACGTAGGTGAGGTAGTAGCTGATCCGCGGCGCCGGACGGCTCTGGCCGCGCCAGATATCGACCAGGTAGGTGATCTTCTCGAACACGACGAAGGAAACGCCGATCGGCAGAAGCACGTGCGGAGCAGCGGGCGTGCTGATCCCGACCATGCCGAGGATCGCGAACAGGTTGCTCGCCAGGAAGAAGAGATACTTGTAATACATCAGCAGCGCGAGATTCGCGGTCAACCCGAGCACCAGTGCCCAGCGCGACCTGCGCGCCACCCGCCGGCTCAGACCATGGTCCAGCAGCGCCGAGGCGAAGACGACGGGCACGAAAGCCGGCTCCCCCCAGCCGTAGAACAGGACGCTGGCGGCCAGCAGGGTCCAGCGTCGGGACTGCGCCGACCGTCGTAACCGCAGGTAGATCGCGAAGGTGCCGGGGAGGAACACGAACAGAAAGAGCGGCTCGTAGAAGAGCATGCTGCGCTCCATCCGGGCGGCCTAGGCCGGTGTGGGTAGTCAAGCCGCCCGTTCCTGTCAAACGCACCGATGCGGTCGGACGCATCCGGATGGCCACGGCTCGAAGAACCGGCGCATTTCCTCGACGTCGATCTTGTTCTAACACCTCGTGATGATCAAACACGGCAGCGGCGCCTGGACCGGCTTCCTGGTCATGGCGTTCATCATCCTCGGCCTGTGCGGCCTGTTCGCGACCTACGCGGTGCAGCTGCCGTATCAGCGCGAGGGCTACGCCGAGGCCAGGCTGGACGCGGCCGCCGGCGCGCCCGACGCGCAGGCGCGGCTCGACCAGCTGCGCGACGCGCTCGGCGACGACGGCGCCGGCGCGTTCCCGCCGCAGGGCGAGCTGGGCCACAGGATCGACACCGCGCGTCACGTGCTGCGGCGGCACTTCCAGGATCAGGGAGACGACATCGCGCTGCGGCTGCGCATCGTGATCGTCGTGTTCACCGGCGGCGCGACGCTGTTCGGGGTGATGGTGACCAGCATCCTGCGGCGCGCGCCGCGCTGAGCCGTGCCGGCACGCGAGGACGCCGGATGAGGCGGCCTAGCTGCCCCGCGGCGGCGACAGCGTGCGCAGGTAGGCGATGACGTCGCGCCTCGCGACCGCGCCGTCGATCGCGTTCGGCATCGCGGTGTTGGCGATGAAGCGCCGCGGCCCGGCGAGCCAGGCATCGAGGGTGGCCGCGTCCCAGGTCAGGTGCGCGGCCGCCAGCGCCGGCGTGTAGGGATAGCCGGGCACCGAGCCGGCGCGGCGCCCGAACACCCCGGCGAGCCGCGGTCCCTCGATCGCGCGGTCGAGGCCGTGGCAGCCGGCGCAGTGCGAGGCGAACAGCATGCGGCCGGCGACGGGATCGGCCGGAGCGTCGGCGAAGCGCGACAGGTCCTGCGCGCCGGCAGGGCGCGCCGAGCGGAAGAAGGTGTAGGACAGGGTGATGTTGCCCACGTCGTCGGTGGAGGGGTCGCTGCCCATGGCGCGGTCGACGAAGAAGGTGACCGGCATCTCCACCTTCTGGTGCGGCGCCAGCCGCTCCTCGGTGAAGCAGAAGCACTGTATCTTCTTGAAGTAGATGCCGACCTTGTCCGGCGTCACGTTGAAGGTGGCATGGCCGACGATCGGCTGCTCCGACAGGTTCTCGGCCTCGAAGAACACCAGGCTCTCGGCACCGAGGCGCACCCGCACCCGCGACTGCAGCGGCCGGAAGCGCCAGGGCAGCGTGGCGGCGGTGGCGGTGGAGAAGTCGACCGTGACCCAGCGGTTCGAGAGGCCGGTCGAGGCGTCGGCGCGCTGCGTGGTGCCGCCGGAGCCGGTGACGGAGCAGAACATGCGGTAGAGCGGCACCGAGAACGAGACCACCGTGAGCATCGCCGCGACGATCACCAGCAGCCCCGCCGGCACCACGCAG
>CAXTNB010000337.1:0-1014 GCA_964245385.1 uncultured Acetobacteraceae bacterium
TGGGTGGGCTATGGCCAGGGCTGTCACAGCGCGTCATCTCCGGTTTCGCGGGTACGGATTCGGATGGCGCGCTGGATCTCGGTCACGAAGATCTTGCCGTCGCCGATCTTGCCGGTGTGGGCCGACTGCATGATCGCCTCGACCACCTGGTCGAGCATGTCGTCGGTGACGGCGACCTCGATCTTGACCTTGGGCAGGAAGCTCACGTGATACTCCGCGCCGCGATAGATCTCCGTCTGCCCCTTCTGGCGTCCGAACCCCTTCACTTCCGACACGGTCAGGCCCTGCACGCCCAGTGGCGTCAGCGCCTCACGCACGTCGTCGAGCTTGAAGGGCTTGATGACTGCTGTAACGAGCTTCATCACACCTCTCTCTCGGCTGTCCCACCTGCCCACCATCGGGCAGATCCCCGCCGGGCCGGACGCCTCGATCCGGTTTGGCACGCACTCGTTCCAAAAACCATGCCAAAATCCCGCGGTGAGCCGTCCGCCGGTTGACGCGGCAGCCGCAGGCGCCACCTCTGCCATCCCGGGCATCCGCACCGGCCTGTTTGGCGACCAGTCCCCGGCTCGCCAGTGCCCGCAAACGAGGCAGATCGATCGCGATGTCCGCGCCAGCCGCCCGCGCCACACCCGCCGACGACGCAGACCCGACGCGGTTCGACGTCTGCGTCGTCGGCGCCGGGCCGGTCGGCGCGACCCTCGCCTGCCGCCTCGCCGCCGGCGGCGTGCGGGTGGCGGTGATCGACCGGGCCGGCCTGCCGCCGATGGAGCACCCGGATTTCGACGGCCGCGCCTACGCCGTCGCGGCCAGCTCGCGCCGCCTGCTGGAGGCGGCCGGGGTGTGGCAGCGGCTGCCGCTGCCTTCCTGCCCGATCCTGGGGATCCGGGTGTCGGACGGCCGGCCGGGGCGGCCGGCGTCGCCGCTGTTCCTGCATTTCGACCATCGCCAGGTCGGCGAGCCGTTCGGCTGGATGACCGAGGCGCGCAGCCTGCGGGTGGCGCTGAACGCGAC
>CAXTNB010000337.1:1024-3466 GCA_964245385.1 uncultured Acetobacteraceae bacterium
GCACGCCTCGCCGCTGATCCGCCTGTTCGCGCCCGACGAGGCGTCGGTGGCGCCGGATGGTCCCGAGGCCATGCGGATCGACACCGGTGCCGGCGCCCGGCTGCGCGCGCGCCTGGTGATCGCGGCGGAGGGACGGCAGAGCCCGCTGCGACGCCAGGCCGGGATCGCGGTGACGCGCTACGCCTATCGCCAGACCGGCATCGTCAGCGCGGTGTCGCACGAGCGGCCGCACCACAACCTGGCGCTGGAGCATTTCCTGCCCGGCGGTCCGTTCGCGCAGCTGCCGATGGCGGGAGGCGAGGCCGGCGAGCACCTGTCCGCCATCGTCTGGACCGAGCGCGAGCCGCTCGCCAGCCGGCTCGCCGCGCTCGACGACGACGACTTCACCCGCGAGCTGCAGCGCCGGCTGGGCAGCCACCTGGGCGCCGTGCGTCCGGTCGGACGGCGCTGGACCTACCCGCTCGGGGCGCTGCACGCGCACCGCTACGCCGCCGAGCGGCTGGCGCTGATCGGCGACGCCGCGCACGGCATCCACCCGATCGCGGGCCAGGGGCTGAACCTGGGCTTCCGCGACGTCATGGCGCTGTCCGGGCTGGTGATCGAGGCGGTGGCGCAGGGGCGCGATCCGGGCGCGGCGTCGCTGCTGGCGCGCTACCAGGCACGGCGGCGCCCGGACAACCTCGCCATGCTGGCGGCGACCGACCTGCTCGACCGGCTGTTCAGCAGCGACAACGCCGCGCTGCGGCTGGCGCGCGATCTCGGCATCGGCGCCGTGCACCGCCTGCCGCGTCTGAAGCGCGCCTTCATGGTGCAGGCGATGGGACTCGGCTGAGAACTCGACTATGACAGCTGCCGACCGCAGCGTTGCGAGCGCACGACCCGCGGGACGACGAAGCCCGAGCAGACCAGGCCCGAGAGGACCAGGATGGACATCGCCACCACCACGCCGATCGCCCTCGACCAGCTCTGGCAGCGCCTGCGCAGCGAGGCCGGCGACTGCCCGGATCCGATCATGGCGGCGGTGCTGGAGCTGAACCTGCGCGTCCATCGCGGCTTCGCGCCGGCGCTGGCGGCGCTGCTCGGACGCAAGCTGGCGGACTCCGCGGTTCCCGCCCGCGCGCTGATGGAGCTGGTGGCCGAGGCGTATCGCGCCGATGCCGACATCGTCGCCGCCGCCGCCTCGGACCTGGTGGCGATCAAGGAGCGCGACCCGGCCTGCCCGGACCTGATCACCCCGTTCCTGTTCTTCAAGGGCTTCCAGTCGCTGCAGGCCTACCGGGTGGCGCACTGGCTGTGGGGGCACGGCAGGCGTCACCTGGCGCGGCACCTGCAGAGCCGCGCGTCGGAGGCGTTCGGCCTCGACATCCACCCGGCGGCACGGCTCGGCCGGCGCATCCTGATCGACCACGGCACCGGCATCGTGATCGGCGAGACCTCGGTGCTGGAGGACGACGTCTCGATGCTGCAGGGCGTGACCCTGGGCGGCACCGGCAAGAACGAGGGCGACCGGCATCCCAAGATCCGGCGCGGCGTGCTGCTGGGTGCCGGCTGCACCGTGCTCGGCAACATCGAGATCGGCGAGGGCGCCAAGATCGGCGCCGGCAGCATCGTGCTCGAGGCGGTGCCGCCCTACACCACGGTGGTCGGCAACCCGGCGCGACGCGTCGGCACCCGGCACTCCTCGATGCCGGCCTTCACCATGGACCAGACGCTGCCGCCGATCGACTACGCGATCTGATCGCCAGAGGCCGCTTCCTGGGGCCGCTTCATGGGGCCGCTTGCCGGGGCCATTTCCCGGGGGCCGCGCTCAGCGGCGCACGATCTCGTACAGCGCCACCGCGGCGGCGTTGGAGACGTTGAGGCTCTCCATGGCACCCGGCATGCGCAGCCCCGCCACCTCGTCGCAGGTCTCCCGGGTGAGCCGGCGCAGCCCCTCGCCCTCGGCGCCGAGCACCAGGGCGACCCGCCGGCCCTGGAAGGCGGTGCCGTCCAGCACCGCGCCGCCGGCGTCGAGGCCGACCGTCCACAGGCCGGCCGCCTTCAGCGCCACCAGCGTGCGCGACAGGTTGACCGCACGCAGCAGCGGCATCGTCTCCAGCGCGCCCGAGGCGGCCTTGGCCAGCGTGCCGGTCTCGTCGGGGGCGTGTCGGTCCTGCACGATCACCGCCGCGGCGCCGAAGGCGGCGGCGGAGCGCAGGATGGCGCCGACGTTGCGCGGGTCGCTGACCTGATCCAGCACCAGCACCGGGCCGGGATGGCGCAGCGCCTGCTCGAGCGAGGGCGGCGCCAGCGCGTCGGCGAGCAGCGCCGCACCCTGATGCACCGCGTCGCGTCCGACCAGCGCGTCGAGCTGCGCGCGCTCGGCGCGCTCGACCGCGAGCGGCCAGGCGCCCCCGACGCGGCCGGCCAGCGCCGCCTCCGCGTCGGCGGTCAGCAGCAGCC
>CAXTNB010000338.1:0-3120 GCA_964245385.1 uncultured Acetobacteraceae bacterium
TGCTGAAGATGTTTTACCACTCCAGGTTGTTATGTGTCGACTGTTTTTCATGAATAATATGTCTTAAAAATTAAGCACACCATTTGTTAGCATTTGGCGGCTGTAATGCACGCAGACGATCCTGGATTTGGAACAGGGAAGCAGCCTTGACCGCACCGATGCCGCTCTCCGACCGTCTCGAAATGCTGTGCTCGTCCCTCTCCGAGAGGCCAGCCTGCGTCGTCGCCGGACAGGTCTCCGCGATAAGCGGTCTCGCCGTCGAGATCCGCGGGCTCGACCGTCACGTCTCGGTCGGTGACCGGATCATGCTGCGCGGTCGCGATGCCCACGCCGTGCCCGCGGAGATCGTGGGATTTCGCAACGACGCGGCGCAGGCCATGGCGTACGGATCGCTCGACGGGATCGGCCCGGGAGGCAGCGCCACCTTCGCCGTCGGCGCCGCCAGCCTGCCGGGCCGGCTGGCGCCGACCGACGGCTGGCTCGGTCGCGTGCTGGATCCGCTCGGGCGGCCGATGGACGGCAAGGGCCGCCTGCCGGTCGGCCCGGTCTCGCGCCCGGTGCGTGCCGGACCTCCCGAGGCGACGCTGCGGGCGAGGTTGGGGCCGCGCATCGACCTCGGGGTCGAGGTGATGAACCTGTTCACCACCTGCCGCACCGGTCAGCGTCTCGGCCTCTTCGCCGGCTCCGGGGTCGGCAAGTCGACGCTGCTCTCGATGCTCGCCCGGCACACGAAGTGCGACGTCGCGGTCATCTCGCTGGTCGGCGAGCGCGGCCGCGAGGTGCGCGAGTTCATCGAGGATGACCTCGGCGAGGCGGGCCTCGCCCGCTCGGTGGTCATCGTCGCCACCTCCGACACGCCGCCGCTGATGCGGCGCGAGGCCGCCTACTCGGCGATGACGGTGGCCGAGCATTTCCGCGACCAGGGCAAGTCGGTGCTGCTGCTGATGGACAGCGTGACGCGCTTCTGCCTGGCGCTGCGCGAGATCGGCCTGTCGAGCGGCGAGCCGCCGGCGACGCGGGGCTACCCGCCCAGCGTGTTCGCCGAACTGCCGCGCCTGCTCGAGCGCGCCGGCCCGGGACCGGTGCTCGCGGACGGCAGCGCCGGGCACATCACCGCGCTGTTCACGGTGCTCGTCGAGGGGGACGACCATAACGAGCCGGTCGCGGACGCCGTGCGCGGCATCCTCGACGGCCACGTCGTCATGGATCGCAAGATCGGCGAGGGCGGGCGCTATCCCGCCGTCGACGTGCTGCGCTCGCTGTCGCGTTCGGTGCCGGGTTGCAACGCCGCGAGCGAGAACATGCTGACGCGCAAGGCGCGTCAGGTGCTGGCGCTGCACGCAGATATGGCCGACATGGTGAGGCTCGGCGCCTATCGCGCCGGCAGCGATCCGGCGGTCGACGAGGCGGTGCTGCTGGCGCCGCGGATCGAGGAGATGCTGCGCCAGGGCCGCGACGACAGGATGGAGCTCGACGATGCGTTCGATCGTCTGGCCCAGGCGCTCGACGCGACGGTGCCGCGATGAGCGGCGACACGCTCGCCACGCTGCTGCGCGTCAGGCGGAACAACCTGGACGAAGCGCAACGCGCCGTGGCGACCGCGCTGCGTCTGCAGCAGCAGGCGCAGGCGAGACGTGAGGCGGAGGAGACGCGCTACGCCGAGGAGACCGCCGCAGCACTCGATCTGGCGCGCGGCGACGAGGCCGTCGATGCCTTCGCGCGCTGGCTGCCGGTGGGGCGCAAGGCGATCGAAGCGGCACGCCTCGCGGAACAGGAAGCGTGCGGCGAGGTCGACCGCAACCGCGTCGTGCTGGGCCTGGCACGTGCCGCACACCGCGCCGTCGAGCTGCTGATCGAGAAGCGGACCGAGGAGCAGCGTCAGCTCCGGGACCGCAAGGCGCAGCAGGAGATGGACGATCTCGGTGGTCGCGCCCGCTCAGCGTGAGTAGTAGCCGTCCTTGCGACGGCGCCGCCTGTCGCGGAACAATCCCCACGCCCCGCGTCCGGCCATGCGGCCGGCCGGACCGACCACGGTGGCGGCGACCGCCGAGATCGCGAAGGCGTTGCGCATCGCCGCGAGGTCGCGGTCGCGCCGCATGCGCGCCTCGATCTCCACGGCGCCGGCGGCCTTGCCGCGTCCCAGCACGAGGAAGATCACCGTGAACAGGACGTCGACGCCGAGCACGATCAGCGACGCCCACACCTTGCCGGTGTGCCAGGGTCCGTAGCAGATCATCCAGAGCAGGACGTGCGCGGAGAACAGGGTGAACAACCCGAACAGGGCGGCCACCACGAGGAACGCCACGCGCATCGCGTAGCGCAGGGCCAGACGCTGCAACCGCTGCACCTCGGCGGAAGCGGCGCTCCTGCCGTGGTCGACGAGCTTCAAGGTCCTGACCGCCTAGCGCGAGATGCGGCCGAGCAGATAACCGACCGCGGTCGATATGGCGATCGCGATCAGGGGCTTGCCGCGAACCTTCTCGGAGACGTTGGCGACCTGGGTGTTGGTCATGTCGCGCGCGCTGCTGACCGCGGTCTCGGCCTTGCCGGCCGCGTCGGCGAGTGCCGGCGTCACCCGCTCGTTCAGGAGCTGCTCGACCATCGCGCGTAGGGACTGAAGCTGTTCCTGGGTATCCTGGGCAACGTCCTTCGCCTTGTCGGAAACAGCCATGATCTTCCCCTACCCGTCGTCGAGCCAGCAACGCGGTGCTACCGGACAAGTTGCAGCGCGGACATGAGCCCGATCCCGGCCGGCGGCGTGCCACGGCTCGCGCTGGACGGGCTGCGGCCGCGCGGTGACGCCGCGACCGCGCGCGGCTCCGCGAGCCTGTCCCTCGCCGTGGCCGCCGGCGGATGCGTGGCGCTGCTGACGCAGCGTCCGGCGGCGGCTTCGTCGCTGGTCGACTGCCTGGCCGGTCACGGCTCGCCGGCGGCGGGGCGGGTGCTGGTCGACGGGCGCGACGTCACCACCCTGCCCCCGGCGCAGCGCCGGATCGGGGTGATCTCGCGCCGCGATCCGCTGTTCGGACCCCTGACCGTCCACGGCAACGTCGCGTTTCCGCTGGCGGTGTCGCGAGTGGCCGACCCCGAGCGCGCGCGGCGGGTGCCCCCGGCGCTGGC
>CAXTNB010000338.1:3130-3462 GCA_964245385.1 uncultured Acetobacteraceae bacterium
CGCGAGGAGGCGCTGAGGATGGGTGACCGGATCGGCATCCTGGAGGGTTGGTCGCTGCGCCAGCTGGGCACGGCCGCCGAGCTGCTCGACCGTCCCGCGGACCAGACCGTGGCCAGCGGCTTCGGCGAGGCGAACGGCCTCACCGGCAAGGTGCTGTGCGTGGAGGACGACGTGGCGCGGGTGCGGCTGAGCGCGGGTCCGACCGTAGAGGCGATGAGTGCCGGCGACCTCGCGGCGGGTGCGACGTGCGTCGTGTGCGTTCGGCCCGAGCGGGTCGCGGTCGCCTTCGTGCGCGACGGCGCCGAGGCGCTGCGGGCTGACACGCTGGAGGC
>CAXTNB010000339.1:0-3431 GCA_964245385.1 uncultured Acetobacteraceae bacterium
AGCCTACACAACGTCAATAGAGTATCGGGACGGGGGGGAGAGAATTCGGTTTCAGGGGGCGGCCGCCGCGACCGCCTCGGCCATCTGCTGCCGCTGCGGGAACGCCGTCTCCCAGCCGCCGCCGAGCGCGTTGTAGAGCTGCACCAGGTCGCTGGAGATCGCGGTGTTGCTGCTGGCCAGCTGGCCGCGCGCGTTGAACAACCCGCGCTCGGCGTCCAGCACGTTCAGGAAGGTCTGCAGCCCGCTCGCGTACTGCGCCCGCGCCAGCACCAGCGCTCGTCCGTACGAGCGCACCGAGCGCTCCAGCGCGTCGCGCATGCGCTGGTCGGCGGCGTAGGCGGTGAGCGCGTCGTCGACGTCGCGCCAGGCCTGCAGCACCGTCCTCTGGTAGGTCACCGCCGCCTCCTGCTGCCGCGCCTGGTTCAGCTGCAGCGCGCCGCGCAGCTGGCCGCCCTGGAAGATCGGCAGGCTGATCGAGGGTCCGAAGGTGTAGGCGCGCGCGCTCCAGAAACCCAGGTCGCGAAACGACAGCGAGTCGAAGTTGAGCGCGCCGCTCAGCGTCACGCGCGGGTAGAACGCCGCCACCGCGACGCCGACGTTGGCGGTCGCCGCGTGCAGCTGCGCCTCCGCCTCGCGTATGTCCGGACGACGACGCGCGAGCTCCGAGGGCACGCCCACCGGCACCAGCGGCGGCACCGGCGGGATCGGCGCGGTGCTCTGCAGCTCGCGACGCAGCGCCTGCGGCGGCGCGCCGAGCAGCAGCCCGATCGCGTTGATCTGCATCGCGATCTGCCGCTCCGCGTCCGGGATCTGCGCGGTGACGCTGTCGAGCTGCGACTGCGCGTTCTCGACGTCGAGCTCCGAGGTCAGGCCGCCGCGGAAGCGTGCCCGCGTCAGGTCAAGCGACTCCCGCGCCGCCCTCAGGTTGTCGCGGTCGACCGCGAGCTGGGTCTGCTGTCCGCGCAGCGTCATGTAGTCGCGCGCCACCTCGGCGAACTGCGCGATCAGGGTGGAGCGGCGATCTTCCACCGAGGCCTGGAGCGTCGCACGGGCCGCCTCGACCGAGCGGCGCACCCGGCCCCACAGGTCGAGCTCCCAGGTCGCATCGACGCCGTCCTGCCACAGGTCGAGCGGCGGGATCTTGAGCGAGCCCGCCTCGCCGCGCAGCGCGTCGAGGTTGGTATTCGAGCCGAGCAGCGAGCCGAGCCCTCCCGCCGCGCTTCCGCCTGCGACTCCTCCCGAGCTTCCCCCTGGGCTTCCCCCCGGGATGGATTCCTGCAGCCCGCGCTCGATCTCCTTGGAGCTGAACTGCTCCCGGGTGTAGGCGGCGGTGCCGGTGAGCGACGGATACCGGCTCGCCGCCGCCTCGCGCAGCTGCGCCCGGCTCTCGACCAGACGTATGGTGGCGAGCCGGACGTCGAGGTTCTGGCGCGCCACCCGCTTCTCGAGCGCGGTCAGCTCGGCGTCGTGGAACTGGGTCCACCAGTCGGGACTCGGCGCGGTGTCCACCGGCACGCTGACCCGACGTGCGCCGCGCGGCGGCGCGGTGCGCGCTTCGTGATGCCCGACGCCGATCCAGCTCGAGGGCGACCACGGGCTCGGCTGCCTGTAGTCCGGCCCGACCGCGCAGCCCGAGAGCAGCGACGCCGAGATCGCCAGGAACGGGGTCAGAAACAGGATCGGCGCCGCCGGCTTGATGGTTCTCCTCCGCACGCCGAGTCCCCATATATGCTGACCGACCCGTTCGGTCAGCGTTGACAACCTATCCGCTTTGATTTGATCGTCAACGCTCGCCCCGATCGCCACCAGCCACGCCCGCTTCGGCACCCTTTCGACACGACCAGGAGGAGACGCATCCATCGTGACCGAGCAGGATGACCATTCGGCAGCGAAACGCCAGCAGATCATTCGCGGCGCGGAGCTGGTGTTCACCGACCGCGGCTACGAGGGCGCCAGCATGTCGCGGATCGCCGCCGAAGCCGGCGTCTCCAAGGGGACGCTGTACAACTACTTCGACAGCAAGTCGGTGCTGTTCGCCGTCTTCGTCGAGCAGATGGCGAGCACCACCCTGGCCAACGTCTTCGCCCAAGCCCACGACGTCGACGATCCGGCGGCCGCCCTGCACGCCATCGCGCTGCGCATGATCCAGATGTTCATCTCGCCGGCCACCCTGGTGCTGTACCGGATCGTCATCTCCGAGGCGACCAAGTTCCCGCAGCTGGCGACGGTGTTCTGGCGCGCCGGCCCCTGCCAGGCGACCGCCCACATGCGCGGCTGGATCGAGGGCCAGGTGCGCGCCGGCCGACTCGACGTGCCGGACCCGGCCATGGCCGCCGACCAGTTCCTGGCGCTGTGCCAGGCGCGGCTGGCGCCGCAGCGACGGCTGCAGATCGTCCGCGAGATCAGCGACGAGGACGTCGAGCAGGTGGTGCAGGGCGCGGTGCGCCTGTTCCTGAGAGGTTACGGCGTCGATACTCTTGCGCGGGCCTGATCCAGAAGCTAGGTAGCGGCGGCCCAGGACCGACGCTGCTGTAGCTCAGTGGTAGAGCACTCCCTTGGTAAGGGAGAGGTCGTGAGTTCAATCCTCACCAGCAGCACCAGCCCGGGAGCGGCGCCGGCCCCGGGGCGGCAGCAGCGAAGTGGGGGAGCCATGCCGAGACCGCTCGAACCCCGCCGGCCCGGGCGCTGCGAGGAGCGCGAGGCGGCGGCACTGCGCGAGAACCTGCGCCGGCGCAAGCAGCAGACCCGGGCTCGTGCCCCTCGGGAGGAGGAGCCGCCCCCGTGCCCGCCGCAGCCCGCGGAAGTTCCGGAACCGGGCCGCTAGCGCATGGCCGGCCGTCCCTGAGTTCGCAGACGAGGAGCCGACGATGCCGGTGATGCCCGACAGCTGGATCCGACGCATGGCGATCGAGCGCGCCATGATCGAGCCGTTCGTGGAGACCCAGCGCCGCGAGGGCGTGATCAGCTACGGCCTGTCGTCCTACGGCTACGACGCGCGCGTGGCCAGCGAGTTCAAGATCTTCACCAACGTCGACAGCGCCGTGGTGGACCCGAAGGATTTCAGCGCCGACAGCTTCGTCAGCCGCAACGTGCCGGTCTGCATCATCCCGCCCAACAGCTTCGCGCTCGCCCACACCATCGAGTATTTCCGCATCCCGCGCGACGTGCTGGTGATCTGCCTCGGCAAGTCGACCTACGCGCGCTGCGGCATCATCGTCAACGTGACACCGCTGGAGCCGGAGTGGGAGGGGCAGGTGACGATAGAGATCAGCAACACCACCCCCCTGCCCGCCCGCATCTACGCCGACGAGGGCATCTGCCAGTTCCTGTTCCTCCAGGGCGCTGGGCCGTGCGAGATCAGCTATGCCGACAAGGCGGGCAAGTACATGGGGCAGCGTGGCGTGGCGACGCCCAGGATGTGACGGCGTGGC
>CAXTNB010000340.1:0-2964 GCA_964245385.1 uncultured Acetobacteraceae bacterium
CCCGCAGCGCCGGCGCCGCGCCGCGATCCTCGGCACGCAGCGCCGGCGGCGGCTGGGGCGGGCGCGTCCAGGTTTGCTGGGGTGTCGGAATGCCGGAGGTCTCCGCCCGATCGCCTGCGGCGACGTCCTGTGCCGGCCCCGTCGCGGGGAGAGCGGCGCGATTGTGCCATCCGCCGCCTTGCTTCGCTACCGTCCGTCTGGTCCGATACGCATCGTGACACGCGCGAGCCCTCGCCACGCCCAGCAGGGCGATCCCTACCCGGGCGAAGCCGGCATCCCCGAGGCGGAGACGGTGATGCGGGCGCCGGACGCGCCGGCCATGCTCCCGGTCCGGGCCGGGCGCGACGCGGTTCGCCGCCACCTGAGTGCCGCCGACCCGGACCTGGCCCAGGCGATCGCGCGCATCGGCCCCTGCCGGCTGCGCGTCGATCGCGCCCGCGAGCCGTTCGAGTCGCTGGTGCGGGCGATCGCGCACCAGCAGCTGCATGGCCGCGCCGCCGAGGCGATCCTGGGGCGGATGATCGCGCTGCTGGCCGAGGATGCCGGCTTCCCCGCCGTCGAGGCGCTGCTGCGGGCCGATCCCGCGGCGCTGCGCGGCTGCGGCTTCTCGATGGGCAAGGCGGCCGCGATCCGCGCGGTCGCCGAGGCCTCGCGCTCCGGCCTGGTGCCGAGTCGCAGGCAGGCCGTCCGCCTGACCGACGCGGCGCTGATCGAGCGGCTGAGCAGCCTGCGCGGCATCGGCCGCTGGACCGTGGAGATGCTGATGATCTTCAGCCTGGGCCGCGCCGACATCATGCCGGTGGACGATTTCGGCGTGCGCGAGGGCTTCCGCCGGCTCAAGCGGCTGCCGCAGCAGCCGCGCCCGCGCGCGCTGGCGGCGCTGACCGAGAGCTGGAGCCCGTACCGCTCGGCGGCGGCCTGGTACCTCTGGCGCATCGCCGACGAGGCCAAGCCGGTCGAGGCGGCCAACCCGATGACCGCCTGAGCCCGGTGCTGCCCGAGGCATCGGGGCCTGGGGCCGCCGGTCCCAGCGGGTCGAGGGCGGAGCCTTCGTCCTGCTAGTAGGTCGCGCAGAACGCCTCCAGCAGGGCGGCGAAGCGCGCCGGCTCCTCGGCGTGCAGCCAGTGCCCGGCATGCTCGATGATCTCCATGCGGTGGCCGGGAAACAGCCGACGCATCACCGCGTGGTGCTGCGGCTGGATGTAGGGCGAGCGGCCGCCGGCCAGGAACAGGGTCGGGCCGCCGTAGGCGTGGCCCTCGGGGATGTACGGCCAGCCCTCGATGTTGATCATGGAGGCGACGATCTCCTGCAGCCCGATCTGCCAGCCCGGCTTCTCGCCCAGCCGGAGGTTCTGCAGCATCAGCTGGCGCAGGTCGCGGTTCGGCACCGCGTCGGCGAGCAACGCGTCGGCGCCGGCGCGGTCGAGGCTGGCCGGGAAGCGGATGCGCAGCATCTGCCGGCCGAGCTGCGAGCTGCCGTGCCCGGTGATCGCCGGCGGGATGTCCGCCACCAGCAGGCTGTGCACCGCCTCCGGCCGGGTGAGTGCCAGGGTCATCGCCGCCTTGCCGCCCATCGAGTGGCCGACCAGCGTCGCCGGCAGCGCGTCCTGCTCGGCCAGCGTCTCGACCAGGTCGAACGACATGCTGGTGTAGTCCATCTGCCCGTGCGGGCTGTCGCCGTGGTTGCGCAGGTCGATCGCCAGGGTGCGGCGCCCGGCGGCGAGGCGGCGCTGGAAGAAGCCCAGGTTGCGGGCGCGGCCGAACAGCCCGTGCAGCAGCACGATCGGCGGCCGGCGCCGCGCGGCGTCGCGGTCCTGCTCCGGCCCGCGCTCGACGACGTGCAGCTTCACGGGGCCAGCCTCACGGGGGCAGCCTCAAGCAGGCAGACTCACGGTGACGATCGGCTTGGCGCCTCCGCCATCGTCAGCACGATCTTGCCGGCATGCTCGCCGCTCTCCATCAGCGCGTGCGCCTGCGCCACCTCGGCGAGCGGGAACACCGCGTGGATCAGCGGCCGGCAGGCGCCGGACTCCAGCAGCGGCCAGGCGTGGTCGAGCAGTGCCGAGGCGATCTCGGCCTTGTAGGCGGAGGTGCGCGGACGCATCGTCGAGCCGGTGATGGTCAGCCGGCGCCGCATCAGCCGCGACAGGCTCAGCCCGTCCGCCCGATCGCCGCCCTGCACCGCGACCAGCAGCAGCCGCCCGTCCTCGGCCAGGCTGTCCAGGTTGCGCTCGAGATAGGGCGCGCCGACCATGTCCAGGATCGCGTTCACCCCTTTCCCGCCGGTGAGGTCGCGGATGCGCTCGGCGAAGTCCTCGGTGCGGTAGTTGATCGCCGCCGCCGCGCCGAGCGACAGGCAGGTCGCGCATTTCTCGTCGCTGCCCGCGGTGGCGTAGGCGATGGCGCCGAGCCCGCGCGCGAGCTGGATCGCGGTGGAGCCGATGCCGCTGGTGCCGCCATGCACCAGCATCGACTCGCCCGCCGAGAGCCGGCCGATCCGGAACAGGTTCGACCACACCGTGAAGTAGGTCTCCGGCAGCGCCGCGGCGCGGACCGCGTCGAAGCCGGCGGGCCAGGGCAGGCACTGCGCCAGCGGTGCCGCGCAGTACTCGGCGTAGCCGCCGCCGTTGACCAGCGCGCAGACCCGGTCGCCGACCGCGAAGCCGTCGCCGTCGGGGCTGAGCGCCACGATCTCGCCCGCGACCTCCAGCCCCAGCACCGGGTTCGCGGTCGGCGGCGGCGGATACAGCCCGCGGCGCTGCATGATGTCCGGCCGGTTGATCCCCGCCGCCATCACCCGGATCAGCGCCTGGCCCTGGCCCTGGCCGGGATCGGGCACCGCTCCCCGCGCGAGCCGCATCACCTCGGGTCCGCCGTCGCCGGCGCGGTCGATGAAGCGCATGGTCCGGGGATGGGTCATCAGCAGCCTCCTCATCGCACCGCGCCGCGGCCGATCCTGTAGGG
>CAXTNB010000340.1:3095-3405 GCA_964245385.1 uncultured Acetobacteraceae bacterium
TTCGCCGTCGAGGAGGACGACCCGGACGCGCCGCCGCCGCTCGGCGATCCGCCGCCGCCGATCCCGGTGCCGCCCGCCGAGCCGCCGCCGCTGCATGTCGGTGCCGCGCGGGCCCGCGCGCGCCGTCCCGCCTGGGTCGTGCGTGCCACAGCGCCCGCTATTCTGCGCGGGGCCGCGGCGAATCCGGAAACGGTGATTGCTCCGGCGCGGCGGCGGTCGCACAAGCGTCGCGGAGATCCTGCGGCGCGACCGCCGCAGCACTGCGCGCGGGGATATCGCGGGGCCAGCTAGGGGCGCGAGTACGGGCATG
>CAXTNB010000341.1:0-3375 GCA_964245385.1 uncultured Acetobacteraceae bacterium
CATCAGCACCGTCTCCGCCTGGTCGCCGGCATGATGCGCGACCAGCAGGTCGACGATGCCGCTGTCTCGGCAGCAGGCGCCGAGTGCCGCGTAGCGCGCCGCGCGGGCGCGCTCGGCGAGCGACGCGCCGGGCCGCAGGCGGTCCAGGGTGAGGATGCGCGGCGCGATGCCGTGCGCGCCGAGCCGGGCCGCGGTCAGCCCGGCCTCGCCGGTCGATCCCGCGCGCAGCCGGTGATCGACGATCAGGCCGAGCACGCCGATCCCGCGCGGCATCCCCCAGCGTGCGGCGAGCAGCGCCAGGCACAGCGAGTCCGCGCCGCCGGACACCGCGACCGCGATCTGCTCGGCGCCCGCCCAGGGACCGAGCGGCTGCATCAGGGCGGCGAACTCGTCCTCGCCGAGCGGGTGCTGCGCTAGCGACAGCCGGCGCGGCCGCGCAAGGTGGCCGAGGCGCTGCGCACGCGCGGCGGCGGCGCGGGAAACTCGACATGCAGCTTCTGCAGCGCCTGGCAGGCATCGTTCTTGTCGCCCAGCGCCAGCAGCGAGGCACTGACCCCGAGCAGGGCGTCCGGCGCCCGCGACGACCGCGGCGCGCGGCTGTAGACGTCGTAGTACGCGGTCGCCGCCTGCTGGTACTGTCGCTGGCCGGCGAGCGACTGCGCCAGCAGGAACTGCGCGTCGGCCTGCCGCGGCCCCTTCGGGCCGGCGAGCACCTCGCGCGCCGCACCCTGCGCGCCGGCATAGTCCCGTCGCGCCAGCGCCGCGTTGCCCTGCTGCAGCGCCAGCTCCGCGGTGCGTCGCGGCGGCGGCTGCGGCGACACGGTCGGCGGCGCGGCCGCCGCTGCCGCGGCCCCCGGATGCCCCTGCTGCTGGGCCGCGAAGCTCAGATCGCCGATCTGCTTGGCCAGGGCGGCGTCCTGCTGCTGCACCTGGTTGGTGAGCTGGTCGAGCTGACCGCGCAGCTCGCGCACCTGACCCTCCAGCGTCGAGACGCGATCGAGCAGCTGCGGCGTCAGCGCGCCGGCGCCCTGGGAGTCCACGGCCGCGTTGGAGCCGAGCGGCGGGGCGACCGGCTCCGCGTTGCCGCCGCCCTGGTTCTGCTGCTGCATCTCGTGGCGCAGCTCCAGGATCTGGTTCTGCAGCGAGATCGCCTCCCGGCTGTCGAGCTGCGCCAGCGCCGGTCGCGCCAGCAGTGCCGCGGCGAGGACCGCCGCGGTCGTGACGATGATCGCGCGCATGCCGTGCCCCCTGCCCAGCGGGTTCTTAAGGCCACTGCCGCCGGTCGGGTCAAGGGGCCGGCTTGGCTGCGGATCAGCGCACCACGGTGATGGCGTTGCGGTTCTGCTGCCAGGACTGCTCGTCGTCGCCGAGCGCCGTCGGCCGGTCCTTGCCGTAGGAGATGGTGGAGATGCGGCCGGCGGCCACGCCCTTGGCGACCAGGTAGTCGCGCGCCGCGTTGGCGCGACGTTCGCCGAGCGCGATGTTGTACTCCTCGGTGCCGCGGTCGTCGCAGTTGCCGGCGAGCTGCACCGTCGCCTGCGGGTAGCGCGCGAGCCAGGCGGCCTGACGGTCCAGCGTCGCCTGGGCGTCGGACGACAGGGTGTTCTCGGCCAGCGCGAAATACACCCGGTCGCCGACATTGGCGACCAGGTCGGCCTCGCTGCCGGGTGCCGCGGCACCGGTGGGTGCCGCCGAGGCACCCATGCCGGAGGCGGCCCCGGTGTTGGCGTTCTCGCCGGAGCAGGCGGCCAGGACCGCGAGGAGGCCGAGCGCACCGATAAGCTTCATCTTCATGACGGGGTCTCCTGAGTATCCTAGGACGGAACGTGATGCCGGATCGCCGGCCAGGATCTCGAACGAGCCGTTCGGACCGGTATCGAGCCGCGTGCCGACTGCGGATTAGAGTCTCGTTTCGTTTCCGGTCAAGTCGGCAACGCGCGGAATGATCGGCCGCCGCCATTTTTGCCCGGCATCGTTGCAGGCGAGCATCGTCTTGCGTCGCGCGGCTAGCCGTTCAGGGGCGACCAGGCCGGGTCCGAGGCACCACCGGGCGTGCGCAGGACGTGGTCGTTGAAGCCGGCGATGTCGATCGAGCCCAGGCCGGAGGCGAATCCGGCACCCCCGGCGCCGGCGGCGTTCTGCCGGCAATAGGCCAGCACCCGCCCGTTGGGGCAGAAGGTCGGGCTCTCCACGGTGAAGCCCTGGGTCAGGATGCGCTCGCCGGAGCCGTCGGGCTGCATCACGCCGATCGAGAAGCCGCCGCCGCCGATCCGGGTGAAGGCGATCAGGTCGCCGCGCGGTGACCAGACCGGGGAGCCGTACTGGCCAGCGCCGTAGCTGATCCGGCGCGCGCCGCCAGCACCACCGAGCCGCCGTCGGGCGAGAAGCGCGGCGCGAAGCTGATGCCCTGGAACTCCCCCAGCACCTCCTCGCGGCCGCTGCCGAGGTCGAACAGGTAGACCCGCGGTCGGTCGTCGGCATAGCTCATGAAGGCGATCTGGTCGCGCGTCGGATGGAAGCGCGGCGTCAGCACCAGCCAGCGGCCGCTGGTGAGGGTGCGGGTGTTGGCGCCGTCCTGGTCCATCACCGCGAGCCGCGTGGTCTGCCGGCCCCGCGTGCCGGAACGGGCGACGTAGCAGATCCGGGTGTCGAAATAGCCGCGCTCGCCGAGCATGCGCTGATAGATCACGTCCGCGATCTTGTGGCCGATGCGGCGCCAGTTCGCCTCGACGGTGGTGTAGGCGGTGCCCTGGATCTGCTGCCCCGCCGGCACGTCCCAGAGCCGGAACTCCACCCGCAGCGTGCCGGCGCCGCTGACGTTGCCGGCCGCGACCGCCTGCGCGCCCAGGCTCCGGTAGCTGGCGAAGTCCGGTGCGCCGCCGGCGGCCCCGGCGGACGCGGCGACGCCGAGCGGCCGGAACAGGCCGCAGCCGCCGAGGTCGTCGCTGATCACCTGGGTGATCTGGTCGCCCAGGCCCGGACCGAAGGACGGGATCGCGATCGGGATCGGCGCGGTGTGCGCCTGGTCGACGGTGATCTCCGCGGCACCGGGACCGGCCGCCGCCGGCTGCTGCGCGCGCGCCCCCGGCGACAGGGCGGCGAGGCCGGCGCCGGCGATCAGGTGCCGGCGGCTCATGGGGACGGATGTCATCGGCTGCGTTCTCCGTGCAGGATCGGGCGGGTGATGCGCTGCGGGCTGATGGGGCGACTGGCTAGGGTCGGAAGACGAACTTGATGTCGTGCACCTGTCCGAGCTGTGCCGGCGGCAGCGGCAGCTTGGCGCAGAGCGGGCTCATCACCGCGGCGCGCGCCCGTTCGGCCAGGGCGCGGTAGCCCGGGTCGGCGGCCATGCGCGCCTGATCGACGGCGGAGAAC
>CAXTNB010000342.1:0-1223 GCA_964245385.1 uncultured Acetobacteraceae bacterium
GCGGACACCAGGTGGCGCTCGCTGACCCAGCTCATCGCCCCGCCCAGGATCGCCACCTCGCTGCCCAGGAAGGCGCGGCCCCTGGCCCACAGCCGCTCGAGCTGCGCGCGCGCCTCGGCCCACCCCGGCGGACGGTCCGGAGGGGCCAGCGGGTCGGCGAGCAGCATTGCATCCGGAGGCGACATCATCTCACCCATCGAGGCCATAGGCGCCGTGCAGGGCCCGCACCGCCAGTTCAGTGTACTCGATGCCGATCAGAACGCTCACCTTGATCTCGCTGGTCGATATCACCTGGATGTTGATCGAGCGGTCCGACAGCGTCCGGAACATGGTGTTGGCGACGCCGACATGGCTGCGCATCCCCACGCCCACCACGCTGATCTTGACCACCTCGGAGTCGGTCAGCAGCTCGCCGTACTGGATGTCGTGACGGGCCTCCTCCAGCACCTTGACCGCGCGCGCGAGGTCGCTCTTGCCGGCGGTGAAGGTCATGTCGGTGGTGCCGTCCGCGCCGGTGCTCTGCACGATCATGTCGACGTTCACGTTGGCCTCGGCGAGCGGCCCGAACACCGCCGCCGCGACGCCCGGCCGATCCGGCACCCGCCGCACGGTGATCTTCGCCTCGTCGCGGGAATAGGCGATGCCGGCGACCATTTCCTGTTCCACGATCTCGTCCTCGTCCACCACCAGGGTTCCGGGCAGGTGACCCTCCTCGGGCGGTCCGACGCCCGCGAAGCTCGACAGCACCTGCACCCGCACCCGCTGCTTCATCGCCAGCTCGACGCTGCGGGTCTGCAGCACCTTGGCACCCACCGACGCCAGTTCCAGCATCTCCTCGTACGTTATCCTGTCGAGCTTGCGCGCGCGGGCGACGATCCGCGGGTCGGTGGTGTAGATCCCGTCCACGTCGGTATAGATGTCGCACCGGTCGGCAGCCACCGCCGCCGCCAGCGCCACCGCCGACGTGTCCGAGCCGCCGCGCCCCAGCGTGGTGACCCGTCCGTTCGGCCCGACCCCCTGGAAGCCGGCCAGGATCGGCACCTGCCCCACGCGCATGCGCGCGATCAGCGTGTCGCCGGCGACGCTCTCGATCCGCGCCTTGCCGTGGGCGTCGTCGGTGCGCAGCGGGATCTGCCAGCCCTGCCACGATCGCGCCTCGATGCCGAGATCCTGCAGCGCGATCGCCAGCAGCCCGCTGGTCACCTGCTCGCCTGTCGCCACCA
>CAXTNB010000342.1:1233-3367 GCA_964245385.1 uncultured Acetobacteraceae bacterium
GGCAGTAGCCGACCATCTGGTTGGTCACGCCCGCCATCGCCGAGACCACGACCGCGACCTCGTCGCCGCGCTCGACCTGGCGGGCGACGCGCGACGCCACGCTGCGGATCCGGTCCAGGTCGGCGACGGAGGTGCCGCCGAACTTCATCACGATGCGAGCCATCGGGCGCGTTGCCTTCCACGTGCAAGCCGGCCCGAGCATGACCGGTCCGTGATCACGGACTTCGAGCGTCGCCGGACATTGCAGGCGCGCGGCAGGCGGGTCACATAGCTTCGTCTTCACGGGGCGGCAACATGCAACCAGTTCCAGCACCACCGGCCCTCGACGGCGGCGCGTCGGCCTCCGTCTCGCCCGACGAGATCGCGCGCTTCGGCGCGCTGGCGGAGCGATGGTGGGACCCGCGTGGGCCGATGCGGCCGCTGCACCGGATGAACCCGCTGCGCGTGCGCTGGATCGACCGGCAGCTCGCCCGGCTGCCGCGCCGGGCAGCGGGCGCGCGTCTGCGCCTGCTCGATCTCGGCTGCGGCGCCGGCATCGCCAGCGAGGCGCTGGCGGCGCGGGGCCACGCGGTGCTCGGCGTCGACGCCTCCGCGGACGCGATCGCCGCCGCCGAGGCGCACCGCACGATCGCCGTCGCGGCAGCGCCGGCGCGCGACCTCGCCTATCGCTGCGGCAGTGCCGAGACGCTGCTGCGCGAAGGCGCGCGGTTCGACGCGGTGATCGCGCTCGAGGTGATCGAGCACGTGCCGGATCCGCAGGCCTTCCTCGTCCTGCTCGCGCGGCTGCTCGAGCCGGGCGGCGTGATCGTCGTCTCCACCCTCAACCGCACCTGGCGCTCGCTGGCGTTGGCGAAGCTCGGCGCCGAGTACGTGCTGAGGCTGCTGCCGGTCGGGACCCACGACTGGCGAAAGTTCGTCACCCCGGCCGAGCTCGGCGGTCACGCCGCGCGGGCCGGGCTGCGCGTCGCCGACACCGCCGGGATGACGCTGCGGGCCGATGGCTGGCACGAGAGCCGCGACACCGCGGTGAACTACATCGCCCTGATCGAGAGCCGTTGATCCCGCGGTTCAGCCCGGCAGGTGGCACGCCGCCCCGATCGGGCCGTCATAGCGCGTCCAGCGCTGCGTCTCGCCGAACAGCGGCAGCAGCAGGTAGCCGCGCAGGTTGAGCAGGCCCGGCTCGGGCGACCAGATCACCGCGTGGTAGGTGCGTCCCTTCTCCGGGTCCAGGATCTTGCCCGCCCAGCGCGACGGATCCTGCGTCTGGCGCAGGAAGCCGGTCAGCATCATCAGGCCGCACTGCGGATGCCCGGCCCGGTCGGTCGGCATCTCGCCCCGGTACCGCATGCCGATCAGCCGCCCGCACAGGGTCTGGCCGCAGGGCCCGATCTCGAACACGCCGTCATGGTCCTGGCTCAACCAGCGGCCGACCGGCGCCGGCGGCAGATCCGCCGCCCGGACGGTCGATCCCGCGGCGGCCAGTCCCGCGGCGGCCAGTCCCGCAGCGGCCAGTCCCGCGCCCGCCAGCGCTCCCAGCAGGATCAGCGCCGACCCGGCGAGGCCCGGCCTAGCCCTCCGCACGCGGCAGCCAGGGGATGCAGGTGACCTCGATACCCTCCTCCGCCAGCGCCTCGCGTTCGGTCTCGCTGGCCTGGCCGTAGATGCCGCGCGGCGGGTCCTCGCCGTGGTGCAGCCGGCGCGCCGCCTCGGCGAAGCCGTCCCCGACATCGTCGCAGCGTCGCTCGATCTCGGCACGCATCCGCTGCAGCGCCGCCCGAAGCTGGTCCGGAAGCACAGGGGTCGGCACCGGCGCCGGCGGCGGATCCGCAGGCTGGCGGCCGGCACCCAGGAACGGCGCCATCAGGCCACGCCGGACCTCCGTCACCCCGCATCGCGGGCAGCTCAGCAGCCCGCGCCCGGACTGGTCGTCGAACGCCACGCTGTCACGGAACCAGCCCTCGAACTCGTGGCCGTCAGCACATCGTAGCCGGTAGTGGATCATCCCGGCCGATCACGCCGCCTTCAGCAGCGGGTCCAGGCCGCCGCGGGCGTCGAGTGCCACCAGGTCGTCGCAGCCGCCGATGTGGCGCTGGTCGATGAAGATCTGCGGCACGCTGGTCCGACCGCCGGATCG
>CAXTNB010000343.1:0-2954 GCA_964245385.1 uncultured Acetobacteraceae bacterium
GCGAGCGCTTCGATGTCGTGCTGTCCTGCATGGCCTCGCGCACCGGCGTGCCCGGCGACGCCTGGGCGGTCGATCATCGGGCGCATGTCGACGTGCTGGCGGCGGCGCGGCAGGCCGGCGTCGGCCGCTTCGTGCTGCTGTCGGCGATCTGCGTGCAGAAGCCGCTGCTGGCGTTCCAGCACGCCAAGCTGGCCTTCGAGGCGGCCCTGATCGGATCCGGCCTGAGCTACTCGATCGTCCGGCCGACCGCGTTCATCAAGTCGCTGTCCCGCCAGGTCGAGCGGCTGCGTCGCGGCAGGCCCGTCCGGGTGTTCCGGGACGGCACGCACACGGCCTGCAAGCCGATCGGCGACCGCGACCTCGCCGAGTACCTGGTCGGCTGCCTGGAGGATGATCGCCGCTGGAACCGCGTGCTGCCGATCGGCGGCCCGGGGGAGGCGATCACCCCGCGCCAGCAGGGCGAGGCCCTGTTCGCGCTGCTCGGCCGCAGGCAGCTCTTCCGCCAGGTGCCGACGGCGCTGCTCGACGGCATCGTCGGCGTGCTCGGCGCCGCCTCCCGCCTGGCGCCGTCGCTCGCGGACAAGGCGGAGCTGGCGCGGATCGGGCGCTACTACGCAACCGAGTCGATGCTGCTGCTGAACCCCGAGACCGGGCGCTACGACGCCGCCGCCACGCCCTCGACCGGGAGCGAGACGCTGTTCGATTTCTACGCGAGCCTCGTGGCCGGTGCGGCGGCGCCGGAGCGCGGCGACCACGCCGTGTTCTGACGCGTGGGCGCGCCGTGCCCCGGCGCGCTACTTGAGCTGGCTGTCCTTGCTGCCCCTGCGGTTAAAGCCGATCTGCGCCGGACGCCGGTCCCGCTCCGACTGACAGCCGGTGCAGGTCCGCACCCCCGGCAGCGCGCGACGGCGCGCCTCGGGGATCTCCTCGCCGCATTCCACGCAGTGGGTCTCGCCGACGCCGCTGGGCATGCGCGCCCGCGCCCGCATGACCCCGTCCAGGACGGTGTCGTCGATCTGGTCCTGCACCGCCCCGTCCGGGGCCCACCCGCTCGCCATCGTCGCTCTCCGGCCGTGCGATCTTCGAGTTCGCTCAGGTGGGTGTTCGCGGCCCCGGCGCCAAGGACGGTGCCGAGGACGGCGCCGGGGACGGTGCCGGGGACGGTGCGTGTCCGCGGGCCGCGAGCCGGCCGAGGATCACGCGGTGCCGCTCCCGGAAGCGGCGCGGCGGCTCGCCCTTGAGGCGTACGAACTGCCGGTTGAACAGAGACAGGTTGCCGTAGCCGACGTCGCCGGCGATCCCGGCGATCGGCCGCGCGGTCCCGATCAGCAGCGAGCAGGCGCGGCCGATCCGCAAGCGCATCAGGTAGTCGACCATGGTGGTCCGGGTGTGGCGGCGGAACATGCGATGGAACGCCGAGGTGCTGACGCAGGACAGCGCGGCGAGCGTCGCGACCGTGACGGGCTCGGCGAAATGCTCGTGGAGGTGATCGAGTGCGCGGAAGATACGGTGGTCGTCCGGCAGCCGCGCCAGCGGAGCGCCTGGCCCGGCCAGCGGCACGGCCTCGTGATCGTGGCAGAGGCCGTCGAGCACCTCCAGCAGCAGCAGCAGTCGCCGCGCGGGATGGGCGGTCGGCATGGCGCGTATCGACGCCGCCACCCGCGCCGCCGCGCCGGCGCTGAACGACAACCCCCGGGACGCCCGCGCGAGCACGCCCGCGACCTGGCTCATCTCCGGACAGGTCGACGTCAATGCCGACACCCATTCGCGGGTGAACCAGATGACGAGCGCGACGTGCGGTTCGCCCGGCTCGATCGCCTCCCGCGAGCACCAGCTGTGCGGGATGCCGGGCCCGATCAGCACCAGGTCGCCGTCGTCGTAGCGCGCGACATCGTCGCCGATGTAGCGGTGGCCTCGGCTGTTGAGGGTCAGGGTAAGCTCGTATTCCGGATGCTGGTGCCACTCGAAGGGGATGCCGTCCGCCAGGCGCCGATCCAGGAAGGTCCACGAAGCGCCGGCGTCCGGCCTGATGGTCTCGAAGAACGCCCGCATCCGATCCGTCCCGCAACACGCCACGATAGTATCACGAGTCGCCCGGCCGCGCAGGCGCGCTCGCCGCACGGATCGCTAGCATGGCGTCCGGGAACAACCTGTCGGGGAGACAAGCCATGGACGTCCAGCGCACGGTTGCGGATGACGCGGACGACGTCGCCGGTCACGGCGATCATCCGGGCGTCCGCGGTCAGACCACGCAGCTCAAGGACGTGCGGAAGACGCTGCCGCTTCGCGTGCTGAGCCAGGCGGACTGGCAGCATTGGACCACCAGGGGCTACGTCATCGTCCGCGATGCCGTGCCTCGGGACAAAGTCGATGCCGTCGCCGACATGCTGTGGCGGTTCCGCGAGATGGATCCGGACGATCCGTCCACCTGGCAGAAGCCGCAGCTTCGCGAGCACAAGATGAAGGAACTCAACCATACCGGGATGGTGGAGGTCTACCACCACCAGAGCATGTGGGAGACCCGCCAGCACAGGCGTGTCTACGACGCCTTCGTCGATATCTGGGACCGCGAGGATCTCTGGGTCGCGCTGGACCGCGCCAACCTGAACCCGCCGAACCCGGCGGCGCGCGCCTCGGGCAGGGTGGACGGCTTCATCCACTTCGATGTCGATCCCTCCGCGCGGCCGCTGCCGGTCGCCGTCCAGGGCATCCTCTCGCTCAAGCGGCAGGACGCCGAGGTCGGAGGCTTCCAGTGCGTCCCGAGCGTGTTCGCCGAGATCGACACGTGGTCGGACCGGCAGCCGAAGGGTGCCGATCCGTTCAAGCCGGACGTCGCCGGCCGCGAGATCGTCAACACCGAGCTGGAGCCGGGCGACCTGCTGATCTTCAACAGCCTGCTCGCGCACGGCGTGCGGCCGAACCGGTCGGAGGACCGGGTACGCATGGCGCAGTAC
>CAXTNB010000343.1:2964-3365 GCA_964245385.1 uncultured Acetobacteraceae bacterium
CCCCGCGCCGGCGCGGACCCGCTAGCCGCCGTCGGCGATGCGGTCGAGCAGCTCCTCGAGCAGGTGCCGCTCGCCCGCGGCGAGGCCGGAAGGCAGATTTCGACGATGCGGCGAGCCTGCTCCACGCGTTCGAGGGCGCGACTCAGGTGCTGATCGTCTCGTCCAACGCGCGATCCTGCGGCGGCGCGCATCGTCTACACCAGCCAGGTGGCCGCCGGCGCCGCCTCGGCGTTCCCGCCGATGCTGGACCATGCCGCGACCGAGGCCACGCTGGGTCGCTGCGGGGTCGCCTGGACCGCGCCGCGCCACGGCTTCTACGCGGCGAGCGGCATCGGCCTGATCGGCGATGCCCTGCGGAGCGGCGTGCTGCAGGCGCCGGCCGACGGCGAGGTGTCCTGCAC
>CAXTNB010000344.1:0-2715 GCA_964245385.1 uncultured Acetobacteraceae bacterium
CGCGCGCTCGACTTCCCGGTCGTGAGCGGCAACGTCTCGCTCTACAACGAGACCCGCGGCGCCGACGGCGAGAGCCGCGCCATCCTGCCGACGCCGGCGATCGGCGGCCTCGGCGTGCTCGACGACGTCTCGGATGCGGTCGGCCTGGCGCTGGCGCCCGATCTCGATCTGGTGCTGATCGGCGCCACCCACGGCCACCTCGGCCAGACGCTGTGGCTGCGCGAGATCCTCGGCCGCGAGGACGGCCCGCCGCCGCCGCTCGACCTGCGGGCGGAGCGCCGCCACGGCGACTTCGTGCGCGCGCAGATCGCCTCGCACCGCGTCGCCGCCTGTCACGACGTCTCCGACGGCGGCCTGCTGGTGGCGATCGCCGAGATGGTGATGGCCGGCGGCGTCGGCTGCGTCCTGGACGTGCCGCAATCGGGCATGCCGCCGCACGGCTACTGGTGCGGCGAGGACCAGTCGCGCTACGTGCTGGCGGCGGCGGACGGGACGGCGCTGCTCGAGGCCGCGGCGGCGGCCGGCATCGCCGCGCGCCGGCTCGGCCGCGCCGCCGGGCGAGGCGGCGGGGCGGGGTTGCCTTTGCCCAGCGGCGCCACAATATCCGTCGCTCGTCTGGAGAACGCGCATCGCCGCTTCTTTCCCGACCTCATGGACCGCTAGGGAACAGAGCCCATGCCGATGGCCGCTGGCGACATCGAGACGATGATCCGGTCGGCGCTGCCGGACGCGACCGTGACCATCGAGGACCTGGCCGGCGACGGCGACCACTACGCCTGCAAGGTGGTCAGCGAGTCGTTTCGCGGCCGCTCGCGCCTGCAGCAGCACCAGATGGTCTACGCGGCGCTGCAGGGCCACATGGGCGGCGCGCTGCACGCCCTGGCGCTGCAGACCAACGTTCCCTGAGACCGCAACGAGGAGCCTTGCCATGAACGAGACCGTGTTCGCCCGCATACGCGGCGAGATCGAGACCAACCCGGTGATGCTGTACATGAAGGGCAACGCGATGTTCCCGCAGTGCGGCTTCTCCGCCCGGGTGGTGCAGATCCTGTCGCACATGAACGTGCCGTTCCAGACCGCCAACGTGCTGGAGGATCCTGAACTGCGCGACGGCATCAAGGCGTTCTCCAGCTGGCCGACGATCCCGCAGCTCTACGTCCGCGGCGAGCTGGTCGGCGGCTGCGACATCGTCACCGAGATGTACCAGTCCGGCGAGCTCGAGAGCCTGTTCGCCCAGCACGGCATCCAGCCGGCGCCGGCCTCGAGCGCCGTCTGATCGAAAAGCTTTACCTGCGGACGCGGCTCGTCGTAGTGCTTGCGGCGGAAACGCCGGGGGCCCGCCGTGTCGCTACGCGCCGCTTTGATCACCGCCCTGCTCGGCTGTGTCGCCCTGCCCGCGCAGGCCTACGCGCAGCACGTGGTCACCGACGCCGAGGCGGCCAAGCTGACCTTCGACTCGCTGACCGCGACGCCGCGCCCGATCTACCGGCCGGTCGTGGCATTCCGCCGGGTGCATCGACCGGGCTATGTCAGCCGCGCGATGCGCGCCTCCAGCGTGTCCGTCTACCGTCGACGCATCGGCGTGCACGTCTCCCGGCGCTAGCCGGCGCGCGGCTCAGGGCGGGTCGCCGAGCCTGAAGGCGTCGGCGACGCGCCGCATGGAGCCCGCGTCGTCGAGCAAGAACAGGTCGAAGCGCAGGCTCGACCCGCTCCAGTGCGGATGGCGTTGCAGCAGGATCTCGGCGGCGCCCAGCAGGCGCCGTCGCTGCCGCGGCGTCAGGGCGTGGGCGGCGGCGTTCAGGGCGGCCCGCGACTTGACCTCGACGAAGGCGATCAGCCCCGCCCTCAGCTCGCTCCGCGGCAGTTCCGCCACGATGTCGATCTCGCCGCAGGCGGTGCGGGCGCGGCGCAGCAGCACCGTCCAGCCTTCCGCCTCCAGCCTGCGGCAGACCCGGCTCTCGGCCAGCAGGCCGCGCGCCTGCGCGGCGGTGCCGCGTGACCGTCTGGCCACACGGGGCCGGGATAGGCCCGCCGGTGCGGGCAAGATCGTGGTCGGATCGCCGCCGGCGCGGCATCGTCGCACGATGGACATGATGACGCCTCCCTCCGCCGCGCGGCCCAGCATGCGGCCGATTGCCTACCAAATCGTTTATCGCCTGCTGCCGGCCTGAGCGGCCGGTCCGCGATGCATCCCCTGGCGGTGCTGAGCTCGGACCTGCTGGCGCCGCTGCGCATCCTGCTGGCGGCGGTGGTGACGCTGCACGTGCTGCGCACCAAGCGCGACATCGGGGCGGCGATCGGCTGGATCGGCCTCACCTGGCTGGCGCCCCTGATCGGCGCCTTCCTCTACGTCACCCTCGGCATCAACCGGGTGCGCCGGCTGGCGAAGCGGCTCAGCGAGGCCAGGCCGTGGTCGAGCCGGCGCGACGTGGAGGCCGAGACGCCGGCGCTGGAGGGCCACCTGGCGCCGCTGGTCGGCGCGGTGGGGCGGCTGACCGGACGGTCGCTGTTGGGCGGCAACCGGGTGCGCTGCCTGCATGACGGCGACAGCGCCTACCCGGTCATGATCGAGGCGATCGAGGGCGCGCGGCGCAGCCTGGTGCTCTGCTCCTACCTGTTCCACGACGACCGGGTCGGCGGCCGCTTCGTCGAGGCGATCGCCGCGGCGCACGGGCGCGGCGTCGCGGTGCGGGTGCTGGTCGACGGCATCGCCTC
>CAXTNB010000344.1:2725-3352 GCA_964245385.1 uncultured Acetobacteraceae bacterium
GATCGGCAGCGGCTACTTCCGGTGCAGGGTCGCCCGCCGGCTGCGCGCGGCCGGCGTGCCGGTGGCCCGGTTCATGCACTCGGCGCTGCCGTGGCGCATGCCGTTCCTCAACCTGCGCACGCACAAGAAGGTCCTGGTGGTCGACGGCGCGGTCGGCTTCACCGGCGGCCTGAACATCGCCGTCGAGAACGTGCTGCGGTTCCGGCCGAGCCATCCGGTGTCGGACACCCATTTCCGGCTCACCGGCCCGATCGTCGATCAGCTCGCCGAGGCGTTCGCCAAGGACTGGTCGTTCACCAGCGGCGAGGAGCTCGATCCGGGCGTGTTCTACAGCCGGCCGAGTGCCGATCCTCCCCCCGGCGCGCCGGCCGGCGAGGCGTTCTGCCGCGTGGTCACGTCCGGGCCGGACAGCGACCTGGAGAAGATCGAGTTCGTGATCATGCAGGGTGTCGCGCTGGCGCGACGCTCGGTGCGCATCATGACGCCCTACTTCCTGCCCGACGAGCGGCTGCTGACCGTGCTGGCGATGGCGTCGATGCGCGGGGTCGAGATCGACCTGGTGCTGCCGCGACGCAGCAACCAGCGGCTGGTCGACTGGGCGCGCACCCCGAACAACATTCCGCTGCT